>JAWXUZ010000057.1:0-16326 GCA_044425835.1 Bacillota bacterium
TCAACTACATTATACAGGAATTTGTGGGGGAATGCATTATTTTTTTGCAAAAAATAATGCTGAGGTGGTTACCACCCCAACATTTATTATACAACCTTAATTTTTATTGATATATTATCGATGCCCAAAGCATATACAATACAGGGAATAAATTAATTAAGCACGTGTTACATTTGAAGCTTGAGGTCCTTTTGCTCCTTGAACAACTTCAAACTCAACTTCTTGACCTTCTTCAAGTGTTTTGTAACCATCCACTTGAATTGCAGAGAAATGTACGAATACATCATCTTCGTTTGGAACTGAAATGAAACCGAATCCTTTTTCTGCGTTGAACCATTTTACTGTACCTTTTTTCATGAAAAATCCTCCTACATAGATAAATATAAATGTTACTCTGTTCTTTCTTGTTTATATTACCATAAGATTTTATGGGTGTCAATAAAAATCGGTAAATTTTCTTAAGGAAATGCAATTTTTTTTTAATTTGGCACATATTTTTTTAATTTTCTCTATTTTAATAATACATATAATAGGAAGAAACTAGTGTTGTTTTTATTGTTTGTTTGAGGACTAAAAATGATTTCAAAAAAATAAGTTTTTTTACGAAATTTTTATTGAAATATTTTCTAAAATGCTATATAATGAAATTAATACTATTTTTCCCATTAAGTATTGTCTTTTTTTGTCGATGATACAATGAGTGAAATTATATACCCCACTATATACCTTACAAAGTTTCAATTCCAAGGAGGCAATTTTATGAAGCGAAAAGTAATTATGAAACGTGTTGGGGCAATGGCTATGGCGGCCATGCTTGCAACGTCTACAACATCAACTGCTATGGCAGCAAGTGATATTTATGGTCACTGGGCAGAAGCGGTTATGACACAATGGAGAAATTCCGGATTGATTTCTGGATATGGTGACGGCACACTCCGTCCTGACAACCTCTTAACTAGAGCACAACTTGTGCAGTTAATGAACAACTCTCTTGGTTTTTCTACACAAGGGTTCTTAAACTTTACAGACGTAAAACAAACTGATTGGTTTTACAAAGCAGTCAATATCGCAATCAATTCTGGATATGCAACTGGTGCGACTGCAACTTTATTTGCTCCAGATGCAATCGCAACGAGAGCCCAAGCTGCTCTTTTTGTATCGAATGCAATCGGCGACAATACAGGTAGCGTATCTCAATATAGCGATGCGGCAAGCATTCCAACTTGGGCAGTCGGTGCTGTTGGGGCAATGACAAAACTCGGTTATATGAGTGGTATGCCTGATGGTTCTTTTGCTCCAAATTCACCTTTGACACGGGCTCAAGCCGTTTCTATGCTTGACCGTGTGCGTCAAAACTTCACCGCTTCTCCTTATGTGTATACGGGCGGTGCCTTTTACATGGGTGATTTCTTTGGTGCTTCATCCACGACGACAACAACAACTTCGACTTCTTCTAGTGGATACACTATGCAAGGCACAAACGTAATCATCACTGAAGATGGCGGTATCTTAAAAGATATGGTTGTAGAAGGCGATGTGACGATTTCAAGTTCTGTTGGAGATGGAGATGCAACGCTTGATAATGTCACTGTCCACGGTGATATCATCGTCGAAGGTGGTGGCAGTGCAAGTATCAGTTTGATTGATACAACTGCTGATGGCACGTTGATTTTAGACAAAGAAAATGTGCGTGTCGTATTGTCTGGAAGCACAGAAATCAAAAAAGCAGAATTTTGGGAAGCGGCTCATTTGGATTCTTATAGTAGCTATAGCGGTACAATTAACCAAGTTACTTTCCCAACTCGTATTTCTAAATCGAACGATTGTACTATCGATGTGGATGTCGAGTCTATTTTTGTAGAAAAAGCAATTTCATTGGTGCTTGAGGCTCTTGTGGAAGAACTTTACATCGCAAGCGGTGCAGCGGGTACGCTACTTGACGTTACAAAATACGCTGAAATTGATGACCTTGTCATTGATGGTCGTGTGGATATCGTTGGTAGTGGTACAATTGGTTTCATCGAAGTCAATGTTGGCGGTGTGACAATCGATAAAGATATTACTGTTGATGATATGGAAGTTGCCGATGGCATAGAACCACCTGTATATGGAGATTCTGACGCTGATAGTGACACTGACGATGATACGGATGATGGCACTGGTGATGGTACTGATACCGATACGGATGCCGATGATAGTGGTACTGGTGGTACAGGTGATGATGATGTCCCTGCAACTGTGCCTGCACTCAATGCCGAACCGCTCATTACAAGAACGACTGCATCAACTGCATCTATTTCATTTAGTGTCAACCAACCCGGTAAATATGCAATTCGTATCGTAGAAAATGAACTCACTGACGAACAACTCTCGAGCAAATCTGCATTTAATGAAATTGAAAATAGCGAAGGTATGCACATTAGTAATATGGCAGATTCCATCAATGCGTATACATTGCAAACGGCAGTGGCATCGAGTTTGACTGCAAATACTGCATATTTCGTATACATGATGTTTGAAGATGAAAATGGAAATTATAGAATTACAGATGGCTACGAATTGACTTCTCAAGTTGCAGCAGCAGTTGTAACGACAGCAACTGAATTGAATGCTGCAGTTTCTATTGCGAACGGTGAAGTGGTCAAACTCGGTCGAGACATTTCTACCGAAGCGACTATCACAATGCCAATTCCAGCCGGTGTCAATATCGACTTGAATGGATACACAATGGGTACGCTCAACGTCACACAAAGCATTAGCACAATAAGTATTTCAGAAACAGCTGTACCTACAGGTACTGTCAAAATTCAAAATTCTTCATCGAATGGTAAAATTACAAAACTCAACATTGCAAGTGGTGTAGATACTGTTTATGTTGAGACTGATGTCGATACAGCTGTATTGACTGACGTTGTATTGTTTGAAACGACCCATGCAAATGCAGATGTCAACCAAATTGACGTGGAGTCAAATAAACTTTCAAGCGAAATACCTACGATCAAAAACTCAGCAGGTAATATTTCTAAAATGTCGACAAAAACAGATGTCATTTTGAATACAAATTTAGAATATTTGGAAATTATGCATAGTGGAAGTACTTCGAGCGAGTCAGAGGAAGTTGTTGTGACACTCGAAAAAGGCAACAGGATTGATTTGGTTGATACCTTAAAACGTACAACAATCATTGGTGAGGGTGCGGTTAGCGAAATCGATATTGATGTTTCTAGTGGCACAAAAGATATTATCGTGGTAGTTGGTCCATATATCACCAACAAACAAGGCAATACAGATGCGTCTAGTTTCGTGGTATACCAATACGGCGATCGTGATACAGAAAATTTAGCACCGATTACACCATATGCTTACCAAAGCAATGCTGCTGATGGTGGTGGTTCAGCTGTAGCTGGATGGACACCGATTACTGTAAATCTCAAAGTGGCAGTGCCTGTCCTTGGCGACCATGAAGCGATGAATGGATACGATTATGCATTGAATCTGACTGTGCCATACGGTCACATTTGGTTGTATGCATATGAATATACAAGTATTAATGAAAATGTTTTGCCAGTTTTGGATAATAAAGACTCAACTTTTGCAGATTTATTGTTGGCTTCAAATACGTATCCAGCGACTGGAACGAATGCTGAACAAGCGGAAACCGTTACGATTCTTGCACCGTATCTCAAAAATTCTGATGCTGACGGAACCAAAAAAGAAGATTACATCACAAACGAGAAAGTTACCGTGGAAATTAACGCCATTGCTGCAACAGCAAGTTCTTATGCAAATAGAACGGGTGTAGGCGTTGGAACGATTACCTTCTTGGCAGCGGATTTCTCAAAATGGGATGCATTGATTGATCAATACAATGAATACGCTGCTGACAAAGATGAATATACGTACGGAAGTTGGGACACTTTCAAAGCTGGTGTCGAAAAATATGTAGGTGATTATTACGATCCAGATACCGAAAAATTTGTAACTGGAGTAGAGAATACTGTATTGGTTGGGCAAAAGGCAATCGATGCTGCAGTTATTGCCTTAGGCAATTATTTGTCAGGCAACGAATGGTTACTCGTATACAAAGATGAATATGATGCAGGTAATGTTTCCCTTAGTGGTGTGACTGTATCTGTAACAGATGGAGTATGTACAAAAACTGATGGTGCAGAGGTCGCTTTGACATTGAATAATATCGATGCTAACATTTCGGCGGAACCTACGTATACATTGAAACAAGATACGAAGACAATAATTGATAATGAAAAATATACTACTACAGCTATTTTGCTTGCAACCGATGCAGCGGATGGTACGTATACTTTGGAAATTACAGTGCCTTGGTCTACGAATACGTCCACGACAGTGCTTACTTACACAATCAAAGTCGGATCTGGTGAAAATCCAGTATATGCACCAGATCCAACGGTGGCATTTACTAGCGGAGTGCTTAGCGGCAAAACTCTAACAGGTACAGCTGGTGAAAAAGTGAGTGCAGTGGTATCTTACGGTACTGATGTAACAGGAGTGACTGCGACGTATTCATTGACAAAAACTGGTGATACCTCGTTTGATAAAACAGGTACATTTACATTAGGAACTGAAGAAAACTTATTGTTAGATACGGCTGCAACAGAGGGTACGTATACGCTTGTGATTACTTCGAGTTCTGAAACAGATGGTGTGAAGGATTCTACTTTGACGTATACAATCGTATTGGAAGATCCTACGGTTGATGATGGCGAAGAAGAAGATGATGAATTAGCAGATTTAGTAGCAGCAACTGCTTCATTTACAAATACAACAAAAGGTGCAAATGATTTTACGTATAATTATAGTGGTACAGCAGGTACGGATGCAGTAGATGTGACATTTATATTAGCTGATGTCGCTGGTGGTGATACAGCATCATACCAATTGAAAACAAATGGTGGAAATGTTGTTGCTGACAATGCAAGTGGTACAATCACTGAAACTACTAAAATTGATAGTTTAATTGGTGCAAATGCCGTGGGTACGTATGAACTTGTTGTTACTACAATAAATGACAAGAAAAATCCTGTTGATCCAGTGACATATACAATAGAAATGCCTGAAAGGGTTTCTCCTGTGCCAACCCTCGAATTTACAATCGGTAGCACACCTGTAGATATTGCAGATATTGTAGAAGTAGAGGGTGTTAAGACAATTTCTGTACCATTTTCAAGTATTGATGAAAATATTTCACTAAAAGTAGCTGACATGGATGGTGCGGACTCTGTAACAGCAACTGTAGATTCTGGAGCAGAAACACCGCTTTCAACTACAGTAGCAACGGATATTATTACTGCTGCTAACGGAAATGCAGGAACAACGAAAACTGTTACAATCAAAGGTACTTACACTGGTACGGATGGTGAAGAGGGTTCAGGAACTATGGACGAAATCGAGTATAAAGTTGTATTTGCTGATGCTGATACCGAAATATCTGTGCCTGTGCCAACCCTTACATTTGCAATCGATGGCTCAGCTGTAACTGAAGAAGATAATACGATTAATGTACCATGCTCAAAAGTAGGCACAGCAGTTTCCTTAGCAGTGGGTAATATAGCTAACACTGGTGCAGGTGATCTTACATCTGTAACTGTGAATGTAACGGATGAATCTGAACAATCAGTTGGTAGTGAAGTTAAGATTGATTCAACTACAGTAACTCCAATTATTATTGGTACTGATGCAGATGCTGGTGAAACGTATACCATTACAATCACTGGCGAATACAGGGGTGCGACTGAATCTGAAACTGAAACGATTACTCCGATTACGTATACAATCGTATTTGCAGAGGATGATGCTACTTCTGTAAGATTGTTGGATTCATCTGTTGAAAGAACATCCGCAACTGACGCTACTGTATCATTTGAACTTGATACAGATATTACCGGATATAAATTAGTAGAAGCTGAATCAGAATCAGAAGTGGCAACACCAGCTGATACTTCTGAATATGAGAAACTTACTGACAATATTCTCAGTACAGGAACTGACAAAATTGTGGCAGGAGAAAAAGAGATATCAATGGATGATTTGCTAGACAACGATCCAACTGACGATCTCTATCTCGTGATTGAGCATACAGCAACTGATGGTACTACCAAAACTTACAAAGTATTTGGTTTGGAAGAAAATATTCCTGCGTATGACGATGGTGCTTCATCTAGCATCTCCTTGATGTCCTACACCAATACGGCAATGCCATCTGGTGAAGTTACACCGATCACAAGCTCTATGGTAACGACTGGAATCGTCACTGGTGTCGACTCCGCAGTCGTAATGAGCGGTGGCACTCCTGGTACAACTGTGACAATCAAAACTGCTGATGGTAGTGCTTTGGCAAGTGATGCAACGCCAATTGTGAAACTAGACAAATATTCTTCTGGCAATGTGATTTTGACGATTACTGCGAAAAAAGGTGCAACTACCTCTCTTGCAACGATCAATTCAGCGATTGCAGAAGTAATTGCCCTTGCAAGTACAGCGGATGAGACGTTGTCTGATTTGTCAGTGACGATCACTGGTACATTTGGCTTACCGCTTTACACAACAGCAGGTACGCTCATGACAGCAACAACATTAAAATAATTGATGTGAAACAATCAAAATCATAAATACGAAAAACAAGAAATTATACCTAAATCAAGGTCATGATTTCTTGTTTTTCCATATAAAAGGAGTCAAAATGAAAAATAAAACGAGAAAAATACTATTCGGAAGTGCAGTGGCAATCGGAGGAGCAATCGTCTCGACAGCAGCCATCGCCATTGGTGGCAGCAATTATTTGATTGACTACGCTTTGAAACGTCCGAAAAAATCAGGGGACGACAAGAAAGCCCCTCGCCATGAAAAAGGCGAAGTCGAAAAAGCCAATTATGATTTCCATCGTGAACGTGTGGCCCTTTGGAAAACGGAAACGAAATTGAGAAATGTAAAAATCGAATCGCATGACGGCTTGCAACTTTCGGGGCATATCTATTTTGCAGAAGGTTCGGATTTGTGGGTCGTGGTGGTCCACGGCTACAAAAGTGATTCTACCTCTGTGGAAGATGTGGCTTGTGAATATTCAGAAAAAGGATATAATGTGTTGTTGCCTGATCTCCGTTCACATGGTGAATCTGAAGGGAAATATATCGGCATGGGATACCAAGACCAATACGACATCTTGGAATGGATTTCTTATATTGTTGAACGAAATCCGCATGCCTCCATCGTTTTGCATGGACAATCTATGGGCGGAGCAACGGTCATCATGACGGCTGCTTTACCAGATTTGCCTGAAAATGTCGTTGCTGTCGTTGAAGATTCAGGATTTTCTGATGGATTTCAAATGATGAAAGAACAAATGCGATATCGCTTTCACTTGCCGACGTTCCTCATTTTAGATACGGTGTCGACATTCGGAAAGTACCGCATTCAATACGATTTGCGTGCAGCTTGTCCGCTGAAAGCACTCGAAGCGATCACTGTGCCGATTTTGTTCATTCATGGGACAAAAGATGAATACGTATTGCCATATATGCACGAAGAACTGTACGAAGCGTACAAAGGAGAAAAAGAGAGCTTGCTCATTGAGGGTGCAGGTCATGTCGCTTCTCGCAATATCGAACCTGAACTGTATTATACGACTGTGTTTGAGTTCATTGAACGTCACACATAAAAAATATACCTTGTTGATGTCTTAGAAATTATGACATCGACAAGGTTTTTTTTAATGTTGTGGAAAAGATGTTGATACCCTTTAAATTCCAAAACAAAAAGGAGGACAATGGTTCTGCCCTCCCCTATCAAAGTATTTTATTTATGATGCTTTCCTGTCCACATGCACATAATCATAGCGAATATCGCTACAAATGCCCAAAATTTATGTTGTTTCATATATACTACCTCCTCTGGATCGTTCTCGTTGACAAAGCAGCCAAAGAAATTGTCGAAACATTATGCAACAGTGCTGCCTGACTAAGAGAAACCACTCCAAAAATGCCACCAAGAATCAAAATAGAATTGAATCCGACAATGGCTGTGTAATTGTTTGATATTTTTTGAATCAAACCAGTTGCCAATCGTCTTGTGTATACAATATCCATTAAATTTTCTGAAAGTATAGAAATATCAGAAACTTCCCTTGCAATATCAGAAGAACTTTCAAGCGTCATCGACACATTGGCACAACTCAAAGCAGGTGTGTCATTGATGCCGTCGCCAATCATTAAAATGGTTCTGCCCTCTTTTTTTAACTCCTCGATGATTTTCGATTTTCCATCAGGCAATACGGCTGCGAAATATCTGTCAATTCCAAGTTCATTGCTGATGTATTTTGCTGTCGCTTCACCGTCACCTGTAATCATAATAATTTCGGAAATGCCCTCTTCTCTGAGTGCCAAAATCGTTTCTTTGGCATCGTCTCTTGGCGGATCGTTTACACAAATGATACCGACCAAAACGTGATTGACTGCCAAATATATGGCACTATCTGCACCAATCTTTTCTTTGATCACATCTCGTTTTTCTTCAGGGAATGGTACTTTTTCATCATCAAAAACAAAATGATAACTACCGATGATTGCCCGTTCTCCATTATAACTACTCGCCACACCGTGAGCCACGATATATTCTACAGTTTCGTGTTCTTCTGGGTGTTTGAGTCCACGACTGACGGCTTCAGCAACGATAGATGCAGCCATACTATGTGGGAAATGTTCCTCCAAACAAGCGGCAATTCTCAAAACTTTATCGGTATCGTATCCATCTGCAAGAGAAATGACACGAGAGACTTTTGGCACTGCATTCGTGAGTGTTCCTGTTTTATCGAAAATCACAGTGTCAACTTTGTCTAAAATTTCAAGGTATTTTCCGCCTTTGATGAGTACATTATTTTTGACCCCTTGCTGCAAAGCAGTAATGACGACGAGAGGCGTTGTCAATTTGATTGCACAAGAAAAATCAACCATAAGTACAGATATTGCACGATTGATATTTCTAGTAAACAAAAATGTAGCGAGACATAGCCCAAAACTAATTGGGACGATGCCATCTGCCAAACGCTCTGCTTTTCCTTGAATCAATGCCTTGTTTTCTTCTTCATTATGCACCATAGAAATGATTTTTGAAATTCTCGTATGATTTTCTAGGGCAGTGACTTTGATTTTTAGCTCGCCACTTTCGATGACTGTCCCTGCAAACACTGTATTTCCAGCTGTTTTGTGTACAGGCAAAGGCTCTCCTGTCATAGTAGATTCATTGATGTAAGCGTCGCCTGCGACAATTTCGCCATCGATTGAAATCATATTGCCAGTACGGACACAAATAGTGTCACCTACCTTAAGTTCAGACATCGGCACGCTAATTTCTTCGTCACCTTGTACAAGCCAAACGGTATCGACGTGAATTGCCAAACTGCTTGCCAAGGCATTTTTTGCTCGACGATTGGAATACTCCAAAAGCAAATCGGACAACGTCAACAAGAACATAATTGATGATGCAGTCGAATAATGCTTGGAAAGTAGCGAGGAAGAAATCGCCGTTGCATCTAACACTTCAACCGATAATTTCCCACGCAAAAGACTTTTCAAACCGTCTTTGATGAATTTCGCCGCTTTCACACAAGTGATGGTCACGCAAAACGCATTTGGCAAAAACAATGGAAATAGTTGTCTCACCACCATATGTGAAGTGTAGTGAGACAAAACGTTTGCAAAGAATTCATTTTTAAACTCTTGTTGAGATTGTTGTGCCGTTGGCGGACAAATTTCAACCGCATTCAATTTCAGTTCATTACAGTAAGAAAGAAGTTCTTTTTCTGTCGTTTCTTCTGAATAGCGAATTAAGATGCTACCATTTTTTGCATTCGCAAAGACTTCTTCCACACCAGAATGTGCGAGGAGCAAGGCAGATATGCCGTAGCCCTCCTCCTTTGTAAAACTATACTTGCCAAGTCGAATTCGCAATCTCCCCGGCATATTGCTAAGGATTTGAAATTTCATAGGCTTAGTCCTCTTGCTCTTGACGAGCAACCGATTTTGCTTCTGCACAAATGTCTTCTGCTTCTTCTTTGATGTTGTTGTATTCTTCCATCGCAGAATCTTTGAGTGAGATTCCTTTTGCCACTGTACCAATTGCAAAGTTGCGGAATGTTTTCGATTTCAAAAATTGCAATACCCCAACACCAGCAGCTGCTCCACCCAAAACCAATAAAGTACATTCTTTTTTCATACATTTAAACATAATCATTACCTCCTAAAAATAGTTGTTTTTGTCGTTTTTTTTATAGTATCTCTGTTGCATAGTCTTATTATACTCTAATTTTTTTATTTAGCCAATACTAATCGTTATCATTTTAAAAAAATCGCCATTTGCCCCTAAAATTCAATGTTATTTTGCCTAGTTATTTCGCACTTTTTACATGTTGATACATCACTGATTCACTTTTTGTTCACTTAGTATACAATAATTCTGGTCAAAACACATTAGAAATAAACCTTGGCTAACTGAACTGATTGCCAAAAAATAGTCCAATACGATTGCATCGGACTATTTAGAAAATTAGAATTCAAGACTTACGAATTTTTTGGAATTCCAAAAGGTTCGCCATTTTTTTTGCGTTGTCTCCACTCAGCAACTGCTGTAAAAATAACATCAGTAGAAGAGTTTAAGCCAGTCTCACAAGAATCTTGTACGACACCGATGATAAATCCGACCCCAACAACTTGCATTGCCACGTCATTTGAAATGCCAAATAGTGAACAAGCCAAAGGAATCAAGAGCAAAGAACCACCAGCCACACCAGATGCTCCGCAAGCTGATACCGATGCAACGATACTCAATATGAGTGCTGTACCAAAGTCGATGGAATACCCCAAAGTATTAGCTGCAGCAAGAGCCATTACTGTAATTGTGATTGCTGCCCCTGCCATATTGATGGTAGCCCCCAAAGGAATTGAGACAGAGTAATTGTCTTCGTCTAGTCCAAGAGATTCGCAAAGAGCCATGTTGACAGGAATATTTGCAGCGGAACTTCTCGTAAAGAAAGCAGTGATGAAACTTCCTTTTAAACATGTAAATACAAGCGGATATGGATTTTGTCCCAACATTACGTAAGCAATCAAAGGATTGACAATTAAAGTAATGATTGCCATACACCCTACGAGCAACGCAAGCAATTTTCCGTAATCGACAAACATACCGAGCCCTTCTGTTGCGACTGTCGTGAATACGAGTCCCATAATCCCAAATGGAGCGAAAGAAATGACCCAACGTACTGCTTGGGATATTGCATCTGAAACATTTCCGAGAGCAAGTTTTGTTGAATCAGCAGCATTTTTCATTGCCAAACCGAACACGATTGCCCAAGTCAATATGCCGATATAATTTGATGTCATGAGTGATTCCACTGGATTTTTTACTATATTTAGTAATAAAGTGGTAATGACTGTCCCGATGCCATCAGGTGCAGAATTGGACACCGCATCAGTCAAAGTCAACGTCACAGGGAATAGAAAACTCCCGATGACTGCCGTCAATGCAGCAGTAAACGTACCAAATAAGTATAACCCAACGACTGTACCCATGTTCGATTTTCCAGTTTGCTTATGTTGGGCCAATGAACTCATGACCAAAAAGAACACGAGTATAGGTGCAACGGCTTTCAATGCACCGACGAACAAATCCCCAAATATGCTGATTGCTGTTACTTGTGGAATCGCAAGACCAAGAATTGTCCCTAAAATCAGACCACCCACAATTCTTTTTACTAGGCTGATTTGATCCCATTTTTTAAATGCTTCTACCATAAATATCCTCCTTACTTTTCGTTTCAATCCAACAAAATATAAAATTATGAAATAATAAAAAATTACGTTTTTCTTTGTGGGATGTGAAACTTTACCATAACACTATCCATTTTTTTCAAAAGCAATCTACTAATCCTATATACCTCCCCTCTCACTTTGTGAAATATTATTCAGTATACACAAAAAAAAGGAAATAGTCAAGGTGGTTTTGATTTTTTACAGGATTGAATAAAAAAAAGACAGAATGTGTATTCCATCTTTTTTTAGTATATTTATGATTACGCTTTTGTATTGATTGATTTTGGGTTTGAAGTACTGCATTTGAAATCATCAAGTATCGTTGTATCAAATGGAGTGCCTACTTTCCAATCGAAATTATATTCACGGATTTTTGCTGCAATTTGTTTGTTGACATCGAAAGAAAATTGCCCAATACTATATCCAGCGTTGTTTCTCTTTTCAGGGGTCAGTGTTTCGAGATACGCTTTTACTGCGTTCATCTCATCCATATCATCACTCACACCAAAAGTCAATAGATACTTTCTTTTGATAATTTCAAAGACTTCCTCTTTGATTTCGTTGGAAATCGGAATGATTTTTTTATTATCTTGTCCGCTGACATTGCGATAAAATTCAATATCTACAGGAGTGACAATCGGATCAAGTTCAACGAGATCAGGCTTATTGTATGCAAGCGATGATTGGTATCCAAAAAACATCTGTGTCTCCGTCGTATGTTCAAATTTTTTCTCTTGGTCCTTTTCGACATTCGACAATGTATTGATAAAATTTTCTAAAATATTCGTTGTATCAGCCATAATATACACTCCTTTCCACGATAAAACAGTGTTTACAAAACACCATATTATATCTATCGGCAATTTTTTTTAAAAATTAATACCTTTTATATAAATTTATATAAAAAAATAAAGTGGTCGACCATAACAATCAACCACTTTTATTTTATATTTATCTATTTTCGATTTATAGGAATGTATACTTCAAGAGGAAGAACACGAGCAAAGCATACATAATTGGGCTGATTTTTTTCTCTTTTGATTTACCAGAAAGAACATTGATGAAAACGTAAGAGATTACCCCCATAGCGATTCCTTCTGAAATACTATACATAAATGGCATTGCAAGAATACAAATAAATGCAGGAATCCCTTCTGAAAAATCAGCGAAATCAATTTGACCGATATTATTGACCATATAAAATCCAACGACGATCAAAGCAGGTGCTGTCGCAAAAGAAGGAATTGCCAAAAAGATTGGTGAGAAGAACAACGCAAGTGCAAATAACGCAGCAGTTACCATTGCAGTCAAACCAGTACGTCCACCCTCTGTCACACCAGCAGCACTTTCTACGTATGTCGTTGTAGTTGAAGTTCCAAGTACCGCCCCAACAGTTGTTGCTACGGCATCTGCCATCAACGCACCTTTGACATTTGGTAATTTTCCGTCTTTGTCAAGCATATCGGCTTTGGCAGCCACACCGATTAATGTACCGAGTGTATCAAACATATCTACGAATAAAAATGCACAAACGATAACGACAAATTCAATGATTGGTATTGCTTGGAAATCCAATTTTGCAAAGATAGGTGCAATGCTTGGAATACCAAAACCGCCGCTAAAATCAGGCAACAAACTATAAAATCCAAGTTCAAAATTAGGAATATAAAATCCTGTCAATTGACAAACGATTCCCAAAATCCATGTAATTAAAATTCCGAATAAAATATTTCCTTTTACGCCATTGATGACCAAAATAGATGTGATGATTGTGCCAATCATTGCAAGAAGGACTGTAATTCCAGCGTCAGTCATTGAGCTACCTGGAAGCCCTTCCAAAGAAAACAAAGCCAGCATTGTTGCAGAATTGCCAAGTACAATTTTTGAATTTTGCAAGCCGATAAAAGCGATAAACAAGCCAATCCCAACAGAGATTGATTTTTTTAAGTTCATAGGAATGGAATTGAAAATTTCTTCACGCACATTCAAAAAGGACAAAACGATAAAAATGAGACCTTCTACAAATACCGCCGCCAAGGCTGCTTGCCAAGGATATCCATATCCCAAAACGATTGTGTAAGCAAAAAATGCATTGAGTCCCATACCCGGTGCAAGTGCATATGGATAATTTGCAAACAATGCCATACAGACAGAACCCAATACAGATGCAAGAATCGTCGCAGTAAATACGGCACCAGAATCCATACCCGTTACAGCAAGTATGCTTGGATTGACTGCCAAGACGTACGCCATCGTCATAAACGTGGTAATCCCTGCAATGACCTCCGTCCTTACATCGGTTTTGTTCTCTTGTAAGTGAAATAATTTTTCTAACATGGAAATATCCTCCTTCAAATAAAGAAACAGTAACAACACTTTCTTTTTGCAACAAAAAGCAATTTATATCGCAAAAAAGAAATACAAAAGAGCTTGTCTTTTCCAATGAAGAACGTTATAAGATTTTCCAGAACAACGCTTGTTGTCTGATAAATATAATATAAGTGGTTTCTAATGAATTTCTAAGACAATTCTTTTGATAAAAGGATTATAACATACTTTTTGAAATTAGCAAACAAAAATTTATGAGCGAAAATTTTTCTGAAAAACTCCTTTTTTTGTATTTTTTTGGTACATTTCTACAATGAAGTATTTTTTTTGACATAAAAATTCACTCAATGAGTAGTTGTCAAAAAATATTTCTAGTGGCAATGATGATTTCTGATTTATTTTAAGTACATACAAAATAAATTTCGGATATATTTACAAGCTGATTCCCCATAAAAAAACACCCCCTTTATTTTAGGAAGTGTTTTTGTGTAGTGTTTACTTTTTTGTTTTGAATTGTGAAACTGTTTGTTTCATAATGACTGCTTGCGACGACAATTCTTCTGAAGTCGCTGCCGATTCTTGACTAATTGCAGAGTTTGTTTGTGTCACATCTGTAATTTGAACGACACCACCATGAATTTGCTCAATTGCTTGGGCTTGTTCTTCAGAGGATTTTGCAATTTCTTCTAACGTGCTGATGAAACTAACAATATTTTCTGTTACAGAACTCAAACTCTCTGCCGTATCATTTGCCAAATGGCTTCCTGCTGATACTGCGTGTACTGTTTCATCAATCAAAGTTGCTGTTTCTTGTACCGCTTGGCTCGTTCTGCTAGATAGATTACGCACTTCTTCTGCAACGACAGCAAACCCTTTTCCGGCTTGCCCTGCCCTTGCCGCTTCAACTGCTGCGTTGAGTGCCAAGATGTTTGTTTGGAACGCAACATCTTCAATCGTTTTGACAATTTTATGAATGCCATCACTCGTTTTTGAAATTTCTTCCATAGAAAGAAGCATTTCATTCATTTTTTCGTTACTCAATTCCAATTCAGTCGCCACTTGCGAAACCACATCATTGGCAGTTCTTGCATTTTTTGCATTGTCATTGATACGAACTGTAATGCCAGAAATATTTTCGTTCAATTCTTGTACGCTCGTTGCTTGTTTCATAGAGCCTTCTGCTAAGCTTTGTGACGCAGTTGCCACAGAGTTTGATCCGATTGTGACTTGTCCTATCGTTGCAGTGAGTCCGTCCAATGCCTCAGAAATCAAGACAATGAATTCATCGATTGACGTTTGGATACTAGAAAAATCACCGATAAATTCTACATCAGTATGCACGGTGAAATCGCCATCTCCACAATGTTGCTACAAATATTTGATTTCATCAATGTACATCGCAAGATTTTTCATCGTGAAACGCAAATTATCCGCCAATTCTCCGATTTCATTATTCGACTCATAATCAAATTCATAATGTGTGTTCCCTCTTGCCAATTCGTGCATTGCTGTTTTGATGAAAGACATCGGTTTTAACAATATCTGAACGATAAATGCTGCCATTCCAAGCAACATCAGCGTAGAAATGACAAGGAGTACAAACAAAACATAAACCAATGTATCTGATTTGGCATAAAATTCGTCTGAACCTAAGCTCGTTACGATTTTCCAACCATCACTTCCAATCATACCAACTGTCCCGATTCGTTTGGTACCACCGACTTCAAATTCCACCAAAGCACCTGTTGGTGTTTTCGTAATTTCATCAACGATATCCCCCGAAAGGTTTAATGCAGTATAATTTTGACTAATTAAACTTTCTGTCTCATGACCTAAAATATTATTGTTTGCATCAAGTACAAAACTAGATCCTGTTTCGCCAAAACAACTCGCTGTAATCAAATCAGCAATGAATCCGGTTGACAAATCCACAATGGTAATCCCTAAAATTTCACCTTTTCACTAAATACAGGAACGCAAAGAGAGGCAACAATTTCATTGATTTCAATATCAAAATACGGCTCTGTAATCATTGGTTGCTTTGAAACAATCGGATAATAATGGATTGTCAACCCTTTTTTGTACAAATTTTTATCGAACTACAACTCCAAAATCACAGGGAGCAACATAGCCCAAGCTCCCATGCAACCTCTTAGTA
>JAWXUZ010000174.1:0-2908 GCA_044425835.1 Bacillota bacterium
AAACTGCCCAAGGACTGGGCAGTTTTCACAAAGATGCTACAGGCAAGGTGATGAAATTACAAGTCTCAGCTACGACCGATTTGAAACAGGTGCGACTTGTGATGAGTAGTTCGCACGGTTGCCAAGAAATGGACGACTTGATCACAAAATATCAATTCGACAATTTTGTAAAAATGGGGAGTTCTCTCAAAGGTTGCCTAGTTGCAAAAGGTGAGGCAGAAATTTATTACCGTCACAATCCAACGATGGAATGGGACACAGCAGCAATGCAGTGCATTGCAGAAGAAGCTGGGGCAATATTCCGACAAATGGACGGAACAGAAATGACGTATAACCGTGAAAATTCATTGAATGACAAAGGCTTTTACATCATCAATTCAAAAGAAAACCAATTGGTATAAAAAACACCCTATGAATCATGTACTACATTCATTGTACATGATTCATAGGGTGTTTTTATTTTTAAGAAAAGGCATATCAATCATCAAAGACCGAAAAATCATATGCACTGACAGGATGTACTTTTCTTTCACTTTCTGGTGGCAGCATCATGTAATCACCGAACTTAAATGACAAATACTCATCAAAATCTTTTGCTGCTGGAAACGAAACACCTTCAAATACAATCTCTGCAAGGTCTGTATACCATTTTTTGAAATAACAGTATTGCCCATTGTTCGGTGTAGGAAATGTCAAAATTCGTACTCGACTCGTTGGCACACGGTTGCTTTTTTCCTTGAGAGCATTATATTTTCGTTGCACCTCTGTTTTTGGTGTGCGTGCCATCAGTTGATATGCCATTCGTTTGATTGGGTTTTTTTCCGTATAGCGACCCACTTCCGACCACATCCATTTGCGTACAAGCGTACAATGCAAGTTATGAAAATAGCGTGGGATTTTCTTTTCTGGTACGTAATCGAGTGGAAAAATATCGATAAACACACCTTGTTCAAACGTGAGATGCTCTTGTCCTAAACGTAAAAAAGTGGTATTTTTCCGACGGATTTTTCCATATCCCCAACGATAACCGTCTGTTGTGTCAATATCTTGGAAGTATGCCAAATCGTGATTCAAATCACGTTGACACGCCAGAACAAATTTATCGTATTCCTCACGCAACATCGCCACATCAGCATCATCGTCCCACGGAATATACCCACCATGACGCACCGCACCGAGGAGCGTTCCTGCAATGATACAATACTTGATATTATTTTGTTTGCACACACGATCGACCTCTTGCAGTAATTCGAGTTGTATGCCTTGTAATTTTTTTAGATCAGGTTCTGTGATATGGACTCTTGACATAGGAACTCCTTTTATTGTATAGTAAATTAAAAATAAAAACCTTGAGATGCTGTCTCAAACTCTGCAATTTTTGAAAAAATTGAGTAAACTTTTATTTTTGCAGAGATGAGCGTATTGAGAAACTTCTGAAATAGAATATATCAACATTTTTTGCTAGAGTACTGAATAGTTACACTGAATTTAGTATTTTTTATATTTAACCACTATATCAATTAGAAAAACTTTTTTCAACTTTCACGATGTTGGTAATACAAAAATTCACCACTATGAAATCCACGTTCTAGCAAAGTTTTTTCAATTTCTTCATAATACTGAAAACTCGCAATCACAATGATGTCAAACTCATCACGTCGTGCCACGATATTTTCTGATGAATCAATCGTCACACCTTCAAACGTTGTGCCACGCTTTTCTGCATTGCCATCGAATACACAGGCAATAATACCACCATCGTTACGAATCGCCACAATGTCCTCTTTCGCCTTAATCCCCGTACCATACATGGCATATCTCAAGCATTTTTGCACTTGCATAAATGTATTTTTTGGGAACAAATCTGCATCTACTGCAATGACTTTTTCTGGAATCCAAATATCTTTCATATCAAAAATTGTACGGATACTAGAAAAATCACCGCCCAATCTTTTTAATGATGATGCTGCACGATTAAACAATGCAAATTCACCCTCGCCTTTGACAGTGACAAATCGCTCAAGCATCTCATTGTCTTTCGTATCGTTTGTATAAAGCAATGCACCAGGATTGAACACAAACTTCGTCAATTGCTCCACAAAATCAGGCTTAGGCAACAAATTTCCACCAAATACAGCAACGTAAATGCCTTGTTTTTGCAATGTCAATAGTGCTTTCATATCATCTTGATTTTCTAAGCTATACACCAAAAAGCGATCGGATTGTTCCATTGTCACAGTCGCTTTTTCAGTATCTGTTTTGCATAGGCAATACGTGGTCTGAAATTGTGTAAAAAACAAATCATCAAGGACTGCTTCGTCTAGTTCAGATGAAAATACAATGGCTTGAAATGCTTTTGGGTATAATTTTGAGTTTTCACTAAATTTATCATATACACTTTCTGCATATGGCAAATTGCTTGTGAATCGTTTCGTTGATGCCTTACTTTCTTCTGAAATCACACCTTTTTCATCAATATCCATAATATGGACTTTATTGTGTTTCACCTTACGACTTTCTACTGCTTTTAATTTTTCATATAATAAAGGGCTGACATCGTCCACTTCTTCGTTTGCATTTCTCGTATACGTATCACACGCAGCTCCACAAAGTTCGCACCATTGCAACTGTTCTCCAAATTCAGAAACATCACGTTTCCACCAATTCGGCTCGATTTCCCAACCACCAGGGCCATCAAAAAGCAAATCCAAAGTACCAGCAACTTCACAGAAAAATCCGCCTTTTGGTGTAATCGAGGCACTCCATTCATTTTGAATCCAACAGGCATCACGCAAGACTTCCCATTCCTCGTCTGGAATGCCCAGCTCTTTTCTCGATACCAAAAGAGGGTCATGGTACATTTCATTTCCGTGGTCATTTAATACTTGTTTCTTGAAAATATCTTCAA
>JAWXUZ010000058.1:0-16262 GCA_044425835.1 Bacillota bacterium
TCTAAGTCCACGGTTGAATCCTTCAATCGTATTTGTGGTATAAATTAAAGTCCGAATTTCTTGTGGATATTTGAAATATGTAGATAAATTCGCCCAGTGATTCCGCCAAGAACGTGATATGCCTGAATATTTATCATCCCATTTTTCGGCAAAAATATCAAGGTTAGCCAGGGCTGTTGTTTCATCAGAAGCCGTATAAACCGCCTTTAAATCCACCATTAAAGCCTTTAAGTCTTTGTAAGAAACAAAACGAGTACTGTTACGAATTTGGTGAATGATACATTGTTGAATTTCGGTTTTTGGATAAACAGCTTCGATTGCGTTGCTGAAGCCTGTCAGCCCATCGACACAAGCGATCAATATGTCTTCGACCCCTCGATTTTTTAATCCGTTCAATACAGTGAGCCAATATTTGGCACTTTCATTTTCGCCAATCCACATCCCTAAAACGTCTTTTTGTCCTTCCATGGTGATACCAATCGCTATATATACAGCTTTTTTGATGATATGTCCATCGCTTCTTACACGAAAGAGGTTTACACAAATTTTGGGATAGACCCCTTTTTGTGTTATACTCTAAGTGTTCCATCGCAACCTCCTGATCCATGTTTTGTTTGGTCACTTAACATTATATCAGATTTTGTTGCGTTGGGACATTTTTATTTTGAAATATACGACACTTTATTATACAACTTACCCAAAAACATATAAAATATAGTGAAATTGGCACAAAAAACCCCGTGCCTACGATAAGTAAACACGGGTCGTTTTATTTATTTGTTATTTCAGCACGATTTTAGTCTTCTGCGTCTAAATCAGCTGGTTCGATGGATACTTTTTTCAAGTCCCAAATTTCAGTTGCGTACTCTTCAATTGTACGGTCACTTGAGAATTTACCACTTTTTGCAACGTTCATCATTGCCATTTCAGCCCAGTTTTCTTTATTTCTGTAGCTTTGGTCAATTGATTGGTGAGCTCTTGCATAATCAGCGTAATCTTCCAAAATGAAGTATTCGTCGGCTTTGTTGCCACCGAATCCATTTAAGAGTGCATCGTAAATTTCTCTAAACATTTCGATATTTGGATCGAAGGTACCATCAATCAAAGAAGTGAGTGCCATACGCACTTCTTGGTTCATGTTGTAAATGCTCCATGGATCGTAGTGTTGTTGGTTTTTCGCATGCACTTCTTCTGCACTCATACCAAAGATGAAGATGTTGTCTTGACCCACTTCTTCAAAAATTTCTACGTTTGCACCGTCCATTGTACCAATTGTCAACGCACCATTTAACATGAATTTCATGTTACCAGTACCTGATGCTTCTTTACCCGCTGTAGAAATTTGTTCGCTGACATCTGCTGCAGGGAATAATTTTTCAGCCAAAGAAACTCTATAGTTTGGAAGGAATACCACTTTCAATTTGTCACCGATTGCTTCATCGTTATTGACAACTTTTGCAACGCTGTTGATCAATTTGATGATGAGTTTTGCTCTATGGTATCCAGCAGCAGATTTTGCACCGAAGATAAATGTTCTTGGCACAATGTCAAGTTCTGGATTCATTTTCAATTGGTTGTACAATCCAATGATGTGCAACACATTGAGCAATTGGCGTTTGTATTCGTGTAGACGTTTGATTTGGATATCAAAAATACTATCAGGGTTGATTTCAATGCCCATAGTATCGCCGATATATTTTGCAAGGTCAGCTTTGTTTGCACGTTTGACCGCCATAAATTCTTTTGCAAAAATTTCGTCTTTGATATGTGGCATCAATTTTTCAAGTTCAGAAAGGTCTTCTGCCCAACCCCAGCCGATTTTACCACTGATGAGTTTTGCCAAACGAGGATTCGCATGGAAGAGCCATCTTCTTTGTGTAATCCCATTTGTTTTGTTGTTGAATTTTTCTGGATACAATTCATAGAAATCTTTCAATTCTTGATTTTTCAAGATTTCGGTATGTAATGCAGCCACACCATTGACAGAATGGCTACCCACGATTGCCAAATGTGCCATACGTACTTGACCATTTGCAACGATTGCCAATTTGTTGATTTTGTCTGTACTTTGACCGTATTTTTCTACGAGTTGGTTACAGAATCTACGGTTGATTTCTTCAACGATTTGATAGATTCTAGGGAGTGTACGACTGAACAAGTCCAAAGGCCATTTTTCGAGGGCTTCTGATAAGATTGTGTGGTTTGTATACGCACAAACACCTTGTGTCAATTTGAACGCTTCGTCCCATGCCAAGTTGTTTTCATCAACCAAAATACGCATAAGTTCTGCCACAGCCATACTTGGGTGTGTATCATTTAATTGGAATGCAATTTTTTCTGGCAATTCACTAAATCCTTTGTGGTCTCTTTTGAATTTTGCAATTGCTTTTTGGATTGTAGCTGATATGAAGAAATATTGTTGACTCAAACGCAATTCTTTTCCTTCATAGTGATCGTCTGCTGGGTACAATACGTCAACTAAAGTTTTTGCCAACGTTTCTTCAGCAGCTGCTTTTTGGTAATTTCCTTCATTGAAAGATTTCAAATCCATAGCACCGCTTGGTTTTGCATCCCACAAACGAAGTGTATTTACAGTGTTGTTATTGAAACCAACCACAGGGTAATCATAAGGTGTTGCAATGATTGTTTTGCAATCGACTTGTTCAAAACCAACTGTACCGTCAGGTTTTTTCACAGCTTGCACACGTCCGCCAAATTTCACTTCAACGGAATATTCTTGACGGCGGATACCCCAAGGATCGCCATTTTCTAGCCAGTTATCTGGGTATTCCATTTGGTAACCATTTTCGATTTTTTGTTTGAAAATACCGAAACGGTAACGAATCCCACAACCGTAAGATGGGTATTCCAAAGTCGCCAAAGACTCCAAGAAACAAGCCGCCAAACGACCAAGACCACCATTACCAAGACCTGGGTCTGGCTCTGCATCTTCTACTAAGTTGTAGTTAATGTTAAGTTCATCGAGTACTTCGATGATTTGTCTTTCTAAGCCAAGGTTAATGAGTGTGTTTCCAAGGAAACGACCCATCAAAAATTCCATAGAAAGGTAGTACACTGTTTTTACATCTTGTTCTCTGTACGTGTCGTGCGTTTTGATCCATTGATCTGTGATAAAGTCTCTCAAAGAGAAAACGACTGTTTCGTAAATTTCTTCACTGTTGGCAGTTGCCAAAGTTTTACGATACAACGTTTTGATGTTATCACGAATCATTTTTTTCAATACTTCTTTATCAATGTTCATGTGATTCATTGCGTATAATCCTCCTCATAATTGATTCTATGGAAATGCAAGTGAAACAATTCCTCGCATTTCACAACGACGGTTAAAAACATATAGTTAGTATACCAAAAAAAGATAGGTTTGTAACATTTTTTTACAAATATTAAGAAAAACTATGGAAAGAGCAGAATAACTCTTATAACTGTAGTTTTTTTATACAAAATTTATGATAAATCATTTGAAATAACAGAAAACACCAACAATTCCACTAATTGCAGAGATATGAAACCTTGAGACTCTGCCTCAAACTCCGCCACCAAACACCTTTAAAAAAGCTGGAGCAAAACTTTATTTTTGCTCACTTTAGTCTTTACTAAAATTTCTACCTTCAAAGTTTTTTTAGCGATTTATGAGAAAAAGCTTGCAGACACACTAAATAAAAATGTTTACAAACACTGATATAACAAGATTTTTATGTTAATCAGCATCATTAAATAAAAGGTGTTTTGAAAAAAATATAAAACCTTGCATATGCTTAGGCTAGCAAAGTAAAAGTTTTTGTTCTCAAACCCCCAAGGTCTTTTTTTTAAAAAATACAACACCCCAATACTCTCCTCACCCCTTGCTATGCCCAATGACACGCACAAGCCCTGTTTTGTAAAATCCAATACCCATCGCCACGAAAATGACAACCCCCGCACCGCCTTGCAATACGTTTGGCATCACCGCCAAAGCCGCCGCTTCGACACCGCCGAGTAATACAATGCTTGCGAAGAAATACCCCACCACCATGACGATACTACCACTCACGCCACCTAGTACATTCATCGGTGTCAAAAACTTCACCGTATCTCGATTCGATTCCGCCACTTTTCCTGCCACAAACCCCATCAACCCTTTGATTACCAAAGTAAACGGGGCCCAATACCCATACCCCAATAATACATCCGCCAAAGCCGAACCAATTCCACCTGACAGCATGCCATATTTCTTACCAAAAATGACCGCAACGAACAAAATCATACTATCCCCGAAATGCACATACCCATACGACGACACTGGCACTGAAAATACCATCGTGCAAATACACACCAACGCAATCATCATCGATACATTACATAACTCTTTTACTGAAAAATTCATAATACCCTCCAAAATCATTCTTTCTGTCTTTCGTTTTTTCCATTTCTTCATACAAAAAAAGACAAACCCATACTACAGATTTGTTCTTTTCTTATAATGATGGGAGTTACAGGGCTCGAACCTGTGACCCTCTGCTTGTAAGGCAGATGCTCTCCCAGCTGAGCTAAACTCCCATGCTGGGTAAAAAATATAGCGGGAAAGGGACTTGAACCCCCGACCCTACGGGTATGAACCGTATGCTCTAGCCAACTGAGCTATCCCGCCAAAGCACGTTTATTACGCTACTACAGTATACATAAAGTTACGGAAAATGTCAAGTGTTTTTTTGAAATTCGTTCCAAGAAATTTATAACACAAAACCCCTTGGAACGAATTACATTATTCTTATGACAATAACGAACTATTTTCAAGCATAAACACTTGCATATCATAACTATATGCCAATTGCTCCAACTCATTTTCAGATTGTAACAAGGAAAGTTTCACTTGCTCTAGTTGGATTTTTGGCAAATTGCCGACTTGCACATTGATTTCTACCACACGCACATTGTCCTCTGCAATTTTTAGATTTAACAAGGCTTGTTCATACGATTGCTCAATGATTGCAAGTTCAGTATACGCTGCACGAATGGCAATGTCTTTTTCCTCTAAAATACGCTTTTCCGCACGGTATGCATTTTGCAAATTGTATGCATTTTCGTCTCTTTCATCGTCTGTGATTTCAGTCGACATATACGTCGTCGCAATTTTTGCTGCCTCCAAATCGGCTTGTGTTTGCAAAACCGTCAAGTCTTTTTTCATAGAATTGCTGATGAATCGCTTCATCTCCGTTTCTGTCAGTTTCTCATACGGTGTGAATTCCCCGACTTTTTCTAAGGTATAGCGATTGTCTGTTGGCTCATCAATCAAATTGTTTAGTGTCGTATACATCTGGTCAATTTGTTGCTGCAACGCAATGACATTGAGTTCAGATACGGCAATGTCATTGCCTGTTTGGTCGAGTGTATTTTGGCTGACTTGCCCCATAATGAGTTGTACCATGGTTTGTGATTCCGTCAGCTTTTGCAGATTCAAATTCGCTTCGAGCATACGCACACTTGCTTCCATTTGTGCGATTGCTGAAAAGTAATTTTTCACTGTCGCTTCATTTCCAAGCTCGATTTTTTGTTGTGTCAATTCCAATTCATCTACTGTATTGTCGAGTGTCATAATGGCATTGCCTACGCTATGCGTCACAGCATCGACGTATTGCTGATTCCCTGTAATCTGACTTTTATTCCACCAACCGTAATACGAATCCCAAATATCAAAACTTTTGTCCGATAAATAATCAATCGTTTTGTCCATGGAATACAAATCCCAACTCGCTTTGTTGGCTTTTTCCACAGCTTCTGCTACTGATAAGTATGGCTTGCCGTCTTCTAGCTCGATTTCTTCTACGATTTCTTCCTCTGTCGTTGCAAATGCAGTCGTCACTCCGCCCACAGTCATTGCCAAAGCAAGTGAACAAACCGCCATTTTTCTCAAATAAGATTTCATAAAAACCCCCATTGTCGTTTACACATTTCCATTTAATATGGCAACTCGATTTACAGCATCCCATTCCACATCATCGCTACCGAGTGCGTACATCAAGTCACGGATTGGCACGAACGTTCTGCCATTTGTGATTTCTGCTGTCGCTCCAGTATATCCAACTTGCTCGCCATTGACACTATAATTTGTTGCTCCAATTGACATACGTACCACTCGTTCGCCATTTCCAATGTTGACTATAGCTGTTTGCGTATCTGCTTCCCAATCCACTGTCGCATTGTCCATCAATTCCGCAACTGCTCTCAAAGGCAACATGGTATACCCATTTGAAATATACGCTGGCACATCGAGTGCAACTGCACTGCCATTGACTGCCATTGTCGTTGCTCCGATTGTGATTTCTACTTTTGGTAAGGAAGATACTGCTGGTGTTTCTTCTTCAACTACTTCTTCTTCAACTACTTCTTCTTCAACTACTTCTTCTTCAACTACTTCTTCAACTTCAACTTCAACGTCTTCTGCTACTGTCGTGTTAAAAGATGTCGTATCCTCTGCAAGTGATGTTGCTTGCATTTTCTGGTCAGCTGATGCGTATGCCACCAAGCCCTCCGATATAATTCTCACTGTCGCAGTATCGCCCACGCCAGCTGTCGTCGCTTCAATTTGTATCCCTTGGATCGAAAATGCATCGGTATTCGGTGCCGTCACAATGATATCGCCATTTGAAACTTTACCATATGTCACTGCATTTCCTTTCGTTTTCGCCTTAATATCTGCTGATTCCACGAAAGTAAATCCCCTCGAAATCTCAACTTTAAACTCCGTGCCTGCCACGTACGATCCTGTCACAATTGGCGAAATTTGAAGTCCATCTCCGCCAAGTGTTACTTTTTCCCCTGGCACAAGCACCATTTTTTCATCGAGTTTTGCATAAAATCCCTTTGCTACAGTCAAGGACAAATCGATTTCTCCACCCTCAAAAAAGTCAGATTCTACAGAAAATGATGCCCCTGAACCCACATAACTCTTCTCCAAAGTCGATTTCAATATAACTGCAAATACATCTTCTTTTCTGAAAATACCATTTGAAATTGTAAACGTAAATTCATCAGATTCAAACTCATTGATTGTCACTTCCATAGGCTCTTCCGTTTGCAAAATTACCAAATCTTTGAATTCTTCCTCCGTCGTTGCTTGGAAGGTCGCACCCTCTAAATATACTGTAAATACATGATTGTAATCTCTAATATTTGAAGTATAAATCGTGTCTTCCACTTCAAATTGTACTTCTACATTATCAATGTCAGTCGTTCCCTCGAGAAATACTCGATTTCCCGCCACTTTGACATCGAAAAATACTTGTGCATCATATGCCATTGCTGTCAATTGCCACAGCGAAGCCAGGAATGCCGTCATAAGCATTGTTGTCATAATGCCTACGATAAAAAATCTGCGGTTGCCTTTTTTTTCAATTTTCATTTCATTGCTCCTTTCGTTTTAAAACTCTGCGTTGCGTACCGTTCTTGGGTATGGCAATACGTCTCTAATATTGCTGATTCCCGTCACATACATTACGACTCTTTCAAAACCGAGTCCGTACCCTGCGTGACGTGTGCCACCGAATTTTCTCAAATTCAAGTACCACCAATAGTCCTCTTTGACAAGTCCCATTTCATCCATTCGTTTTTCCAAATAGTCCAAGCGTTCTTCTCTTTGGCTACCGCCAATGATTTCGCCAACACCCGGCACCAACAAATCCATCGCCGCCACAGTTTTTCCATCATCGTTCATTCTCATGTAAAATGCCTTGATGTCTTTTGGATAATCTGTCACGAAAACTGGTTTTTTGTATACTTCTTCCGTCAAGTAACGTTCGTGTTCTGTCTGCAAGTCAATGCCCCATTCGACTGGGTATTCAAATTCCTTGCCACTTTTTAGCAAAATGTCAACTGCTTCTGTGTAACTGACTTTGCCGAAGTCATTTTTCACGATATTTTCGAGTCGTTCCAGTAAAGTTTTGTCTACAAATTGGTTGAAAAATTCCATTTCTTCTGGTGCTTTTTCAAGGACATAAGAAATGATATATTTGAGCATTTCCTCTGCAAGTTCCATATTGTCCTCTAAATCAGCAAACGCAATTTCAGGTTCAATCATCCAAAATTCAGCGACATGTCTTGGGGTATTTGAATTTTCTGCACGAAATGTCGGGCCAAACGTATAGACATTTTTAAATGCCATTGCAAACGTTTCAGCCGAAAGCTGACCGCTGACAGTCAAGCTCGCTTCCTTGCCGAAAAAATCCTTTGAAAAATCGATTTTTCCGTCCTCTGTTTTTGGTGGATTCGTCATGTCTAGCGTCGTCACACGGAACATTTCCCCTGCACCCTCACAGTCATTACCGGTAATGATTGGTGTATGTGTATACACGAAGTCACGTTCTTGGAAAAATTCATGGATTGCATGAGCCACCAAACTACGCACACGAAAAGCCGCCGAAAATAAATTCGTTCTCGGTCTTAAGTATGCAATTTGTCTTAGGAACTCCACACCATGGCGTTTTTTCTGTAGTGGGTACTCTGAATCAGACGTGCCTTCTACGAAAATTGTTCCTGCTTTCACCTCGAAAGGCTGTTTTGCCTCTGGTGTCAAAACGAGTGTCCCCTCGATAATGAGAGCCGCCCCTACTGCTTGTTTTGCGATTTCATCGAAATTTTCGATATTTTCTGCTTCAAATACAATCTGAAGGTTTTTGAAAAAAGTACCGTCATTGAGTTCGATGAAGCCGAAATTTTTCGATACACGCATCGTTCTAATCCAACCACCGAGTTTGACTTCTTTATTTTCGTAATTTTCTTTTGATTTATATATATTTCTGACTGTTTCTAGTTTCAAAATGTCACCACTTTCTTTTTTTATGCCTATACATTCTTCTTATTATACCATATTTTTTGTGGAATACAAGTGAATTTTTAATTAAAAATAAACGCTAGACCGAAATCTAGCGTTTATTTGGTGCGGAATCAATGAAAAGACATTTCTTCCCCTAAAATTGAAAATCAAGCATTCACAGAAAACTCTTTTTTCAATTTCTCTTTCTTTATATATGTTTTTGTGCATAAATCATTGACAAGTCTTTCATAAATGGTATATAATTTAAAAAGTGTTGCATATTCATAGAAATGAAAAATGAGAGATATGCAAATAATTATAGAATAGGAGTTTGACAAATGGCAGAAAAAAAAGTAGTATTGACGTATGAAGGTTTGAAAAAATTAGAAGAAGAGTTGGAAACACTCAAAACCGTAACGAGAAAAGAAGTTGCTGAAAAAATCAAAGAAGCAAGGGGACAAGGGGACTTGTCTGAAAATGCGGAGTATGATTCTGCAAAAGAAGAACAAGCAGAAATGGAAGCACGTATCGTGACACTTGAAAAAATGTTGCGAAATGCGGAAGTCATTGATGAAGAGGAAGTATCAGGCGATGTGGTGGGGCTTGGCTCGAAAGTCGAAGTCCTTGACGTTGAGTTTGATGAATTGATGACGTATTTCATCGTGGGTTCAGCAGAAGCAGATCCAATGAATGGACGCATTTCTAATGAATCACCTGTTGGAGCGGCGTTGATTGGACATACGCTCGGGGAAATCGTTGTAGTAGATACACCTGATGGTGAAGTGAATTTTGAAATCAAATCTATCGGTAAATAATTGTATTTGAAATATGAATACTGGAGGAAATCATGGCAGAAGAAAATGAATTGAAAGCAGAATTGACACAAGAAGAAGTCAATGAGCAAATACGCATTCGCAAAGAAAAATTGGTACAATTGCAACAAGATGGCAAAGATCCATTCTCTATTGTAAAATTCGAGGTTTCACATCACAGCAGTGAAATTAGAGATCATTTTGAAGCACTCGAAAACAAAGACGTAACGATTGCTGGACGTATGATGAGCAAGCGAATCATGGGGAAAGCGTCTTTTTGCAATTTGCAAGATAGAGATGGAGCAATGCAGTCGTATGTGAGTCGCAACGATATTGGCGATGAAGATTATGCAGATTTCAAAAAATTCGATATCGGGGACTTGGTTGGGATTGAGGGCTTCGTATTCCGTACAAAAACAGGTGAAATTTCCGTACATGCAAAAAAAGTGACTTTGCTATCAAAAAGCTTGCAAGTATTGCCTGAAAAATACCACGGTTTGAAGGACCAAGAATTGCGTTACCGCCAAAGATACGTGGATTTGATTGTCAATCCAGAAGTACGTGATACGTTCGTCAAACGCTCAAAAATCATCAGCGAAATTAGAAGATATTTGGACGACCAAGAATTTTTGGAAGTGGAAACACCTGTACTCCAAACGATTCCGGGTGGGGCTTCGGCTCGTCCATTCATCACGCACCACAATACGCTCGATATCGATATGTATTGCCGTATTGCGTTGGAATTGCCACTGAAAAGACTCATTGTCGGTGGGTTTGAAAGAGTGTATGAAATCGGTCGTGTATTTAGAAATGAGGGTGTGTCGATTCGTCACAATCCAGAATTTACCTTGATGGAGCTGTACCAAGCGTATACGGATTACCACGGCATGATGGACTTGACAGAGGGCATGTTCCGCACAGTGGCAGAGCGAGTTTTGGGTACAACGAAAATCAACTATACAGGGCAAGATCTCGATTTGTCAAAACCGTTCCAAAGAAAACCGATGGTTGAGCTTGTGAAGGAATATGCAGGCATTGACTTCAATGCAATTGCATCGACAGAAGAAGCGAAAAAAATAGCGAAAGAACACCACGTGGAATTTGAAGACCGCCACGAAAAAGGCGATATTTTAGTATTTTTCTTTGAAAAGTTCGTTGAGGAAAAATTGGTAGAACCAACGTTTGTAATGGATTATCCAGTGGAAGTGTCTCCACTGACGAAGAAAAAACCAAACGATCCAATGTACACAGAGCGTTTTGAGTTGTTCATCATGGGACGTGAGTATGCAAATGCGTATTCGGAGCTTAACGATCCAATCGATCAAAGAACTCGTTTTGAATACCAAGAAATGTTGCGTGAAGCAGGGGACGACGAAGCGAATATGATCGACGAAGATTTCTTGACTGCACTTGAATATGGTATGCCACCAACAGGTGGTTTGGGAGTCGGGATTGATAGATACGTGATGTTGCTGACTGAATCGGTTTCGATTCGTGATGTCATTTTGTTCCCAACGATGAGACCGTTGAATTGATAGTGAGTTGAGTAGTATAGATTCATTAATGAAATCTCATCAAAATAAGGTCTCCGAATTTACGACGGGCGACCAAAGGTACGCCCCTACACTATGAATTTCAGTTTTTCGTAGAAAGAACTGACTTGTGGTCGTCCGTTCATGAGACTGCTTCAATTGTAAGGTCTCCGAATTCACGACGGGCGACCAAAGGTACGCCCCTACACTATGAATTAAATCAGAGATCTCTTTAGGAACCCCCCCGTCAGGGGGTTTTTGTTTGCCATAATACTTATAAAAATGTATGAATTTGCAATGGTCAAAATCCTTCCTCACGTACCAAACATTTTCGATACAGCAAATCCATACCAATTGCCCCCAGAGGAGCGGTCACCACAATTGCCATTACGGAAATGGTGAAAATCAACTCACCGACAGGCAACCCCATCGCAAGCGGTACACTACCAATGGCGGCTTGCACAGTGGCTTTTGGCAAATATGCTACAACGCAAAACGCTTTTTCTTTCAGATTGAGCGGTGTATTTGTGACAGACACAACGACACCGACAGTACGAAATAGCAAAATCAAAAAGAGGAAGCCCACGACGACGACACCAGCTTCTTTGATATGGGCGATTTGCAGTTCTGCCCCTACGAGTGTGAACAACAAAATCTCTCCGCCACTCCATAATTCTGTCAGACGTTGTTTCAATGGCAATTTTTCCGTGTCCAGTAGTCGCTTGCCAAGTACCATACCCATCGACACAACAGCCAAAAGTCCAGACATTGCCACGACATCAGCAAGGAGTGTTTCAAGGGACACCAAAGAAAATGAAACCCCGAGCAACAGTATGATTTTTACAGCGTCAGAAAGCGGTTGTTTTCGTTTTACTTGCCACGAAAAATAGTGAGTGACTAAAAATCCGCAAATACAACCCACGACAATTCCGAAAAGAATGGAGCTTGTGATTTCTAAAAAAATCATATGGGCTTCGATGCGTTCACCCTGAGCCAGGGTCAAACAAGAGGCAAAGACAATCAAAACGAAAATATCATCTAGGGAAGCACCGGCCATAATCATTTGTGGAATTGCTTTTTTCGTACCGTAACCGTTTTCCATGAAAAAGAGCATGCGAGGCATCACCACTGCTGGAGAAACGGCTGCAAGCACACTGCCAAGCAAGAGGGCTTCGACTGTTGTAATTGAAAAAAATAATGGGGCAAGAAGTACCACACCCATGATTTCACAAACTGCTGGCAAAAAGCTCAGGCAAATGGCGGAGCGACCGACGGTTTTCAATTCGCCGAGCTGTAGAGAAATCCCCACACGCAATAAAATGAGTATGAGTGCGATTTTTCGTAGGTCTGCTGAAATAGAAAGTATGCTTTCTGAAAGTAAGCCAAAACCGTTTTCACCTAAAAAAACACCGGCAAGAATCATGCCGATGATGGGGGGCAATTTAATCAGTTGACTCAATTTGGAAAAAAGGTATCCTGTGAGAAATAAAAGTCCGAGTGCGGAAATCATGTTGTGCCTCCTATTGGTTGTGATAGGTGTTTTGTACAATCGCCAAACCGATATCAGATACTACCATATGCAGGAGGGCATAAAAGCCCCCTTACTCAAATAATCACCAAAGGTATTGTATAATCTTGGTTCACTTGTCTGACTTTTTTATCGTGATATGCCATTGTATACAAATCCGTTGCAATACATTCCATATTCAAGAGTTTCATACCATCATCATCTAACAAGTCTTTTGCTTTTGACAGATTCGTAATGACAGGTGGCAAGGCAGCGGCAATCAAATCGCCAAGGAGACGTTGCTCTGCTCTGCGAAATCCCAACACACGTAGGTATGGCAATGTCGGTCTTTCCATGAGTTCAGTGACGTAATGCGATTCAATACGAAGGAGTATGTGCAAAAGGATTCTTCTGATTTTTGCTTGCGTGTAGCGTTTGCTTTTGATATAATCAATCAATTCTGCAATGGATTCTCCGTGTTCTACAGCACGAATGATGCGATTTTCCAAACCTTCGGTGACTTCAAATATTTTTTTGATATCTTCTTCTGTCGTGCAACGCAAAATGTATTGCAATGGGTAGTAGAAAGTTTCAAGAGACACAGGTGCTTTGCCGTCTAGGATTGCTTTTCGATACAATTTGCGGCAATTATCAGGTGTTTGTTTTAATGCACTCATGTCATTTTGGAAAAGACCACGGCGAATGGCTGTCGCTGAAGCATGTCCTTCGGTCAAAGTGGTGCTGTGATGCCCCTCACCAAAACGAGGAATCGTAAATGGTATGATGGGATATTTATATTTTTGCAATGCCATCAAATATTCAAGACCTAAAATATCATTTGGATTTTTGAATACATCTGTCGTCAAATTCGATACGGCCTCTAGTGCCATGCTTCTTGCTTTTGGAAAAGAATTGCCTTGGTCTAGATATTTTTTTAGTGTGAGTTGAAATTCCTCTGTTTCATCTAGGAGCAATTCTGCACCCATTTGGAGGGCTTCTAAGTCGCCACTTTCTGAACCGAAGTAGAGACAATCAATGATTTCTGATTCGCCGAGAACCCTCATTGCTCCACGGGCAAACGTCTCTGCATTGGCTGTCGCAAATGGCAAGGGCAATTCGAGTACGAGATCAGCACCATTTTTGAGTGCAGCTTCTGTTCTCGTCCACTTGTCAAATATTGACGGCTCGCCACGTTGTACGAAATTACCACTCATCACAACGACAATCGTCGCATCGGTATGTGCAGCCCTTGCTTGTTCGATTAAGTGCCGATGTCCGTTGTGAAATGGATTAAATTCTGCAATGATGCCAATGGTTTTCATGAGACGCACCTCTTTCTTACATAATAAATTTTCTTATTTTAGTATATCACAAATTACAAAAAAGGCAAGACTTCTCTTGTGAGAGAATGGATTTTATGAACAATATCGATATATTTGCAATAAGTTTTTAAATTGTATAAAATTTTTATGAAAAAAAATAAAAAAAGTGTAGAAATTTTTTCAAAGATGATATATAATAGAAATAGACTGAAATAATTGATTTAACATTGGTGGATTTGGTCAATGATAGATATGGATAAATGGAATTGAATTAGACAAAATGGTAAGGGTGGATGTACGTTGGTTAGGTTTAAAAATGATCCGGCGTTCCTCTTGGATATATTTTTAGAGGAAACGTGGAAAAAAATTGACAAATTGGAAAATTTCATAGAAGCCAAAGCAGAGATGGATTTTATTGTTGTTGAACTGGACGAGGTAGAGTCTTTATTTCGCACGCTCCACGGCATGAAAGGATCTGCGTCTATGATGGGTCTGCCTGCCATATCTGAAACGGCACATGGTGCGGAAGATTTGTTTGCCTATATGAGAGAAGAAGAATCTCCGCAACAAGAAGATTTGCAGTCGATTTTGCAATTGCTTCGCATGGTGTGTGGATATTTGAAGCGTGAACTTAGAAGTTTGGAAACAGACGATGAAGTCACGGGGTTTGGTTGGGCAGTCGTCCGCCGTATCAAAAATTTCTTGGCACATATCGACAGCGACAATGAGCCAGAAGGACCAAGTTACCAAATTCCTTATACGAGAAAAGGCAAGCAAAGAATCCCTTATGTGAGTTTTTCCTCGCTCATTCCACAGATGGAGCGACTTGCCAATATGGTTTCTAAGGAATTGGGCAAGGAATACCAAATGCGTTTTTCGGGAGTTGAGACGGAATTGCCACGAGATATTTACGATAAAATTTCGGCAGTGTTGTTACAAATGGTCAAAAATAGTTTAGACCACGGCTTGGAATCGAGAAAAGTCCGTGAACAATTGGGCAAAACACCAGTTGGAGAAATTGGTGTCGAGTTGCGAAAAACACCACAAAAAATTTATGTGACGTTCCAAGATGACGGGCAAGGCATCGATAAGGATAAAATTTTAAGGCAAGCCCGCCGACGTGGTATGTTGAAAAAATCGATGAAAGAATACGAAGAAAGCGAAATTTTCGATTTTCTATTCCGATCGGGATTTAGCACGAAACGTCGCATAGATATGTTTTCGGGGAGAGGCGTTGGGCTTGATGTCGTTAAGGCATCGGTGGGGTCTTTGGGCGGTACGATTCGCATGGAAAGCAAATTGTATATGGGTACGACGATATTTATGGAATTTCCGTTGGAGACTCTGGAAGAATCGCTTGCGGATTCAAATATGTAAGAATAAAAAAGCAGTCCCCGAAAGGACTGCCCCAAAAATTACACTTTACAAACGAAAACACTTGTAGTATAATATCTGTAGGGGTTGACACAGTTGTTCAACCTACTGGCAGAATTTGTTAAAAAAACAACTCCGCTCAGTGGCTAAACTATGGGAGTTGTTTTTTTAATGTCAATAAACTACAACAATGTGTAGTGACATGTAAATCAAAACTGTAAGTATAAAAACTAGCACTTTGATCATGATCACCACCTCCTTCTAAATCCAAATGAATGGAGATAGCCAGTAGGTGGAACAACTCTTTTCGTCAAACCCTGATTTCATTGTACCACAGCAGACAAAAAATGACAATGCGGATTTGAATTTTACAGAAAAATAAAAAGCAGTCCCCGAAAGGACTGCCCCAAAAATTATACTTTACAAATGAGAACACTTGTAGTATAATATCTGTAGGGGTTGACACAGTTGTTCAACCTACTGGCAGAATTTGTTAAAAAAAACAACTCTACGAAGTCGGGAAAACTATCGGAGTTGTTTTTTTAATGTCAATACACTACGACTGGTCGTAGTATTGTAATGAGTAAAACTATGATAATGTAAATTATAGCTTTCTTCATAAATACCACCTCCTTGCAATCCATAAAAATGGAATAGCCAGTAGGTGGAACAACTCTTTTCGTCAAACCTTGATTTCATTGTACCATAGCTGACAAAAAATGACAATGTGAATTTGAATTTTGCAGTAAAACAAAAAGCAGCCCCCGAAAGGACTGCCCCAAAAATTACTTGAGTTTCCGCAAAATGCAAATTAAAATCAGTAACTTTTGGGCACATTGCTATTTTCATACAAAAATAAAAATGGTGAACGATAACGACTCAATAAATTGCACAAAAATAAACCCG
>JAWXUZ010000059.1:0-16005 GCA_044425835.1 Bacillota bacterium
TTTTTTGAATTCGACTGTGTATTTTTTTGCCATTAGTCATACCACTCCTTCTCCGTCTCTTTTTTCTATTATAACACATAGTTCGATTTTTTTCTGTACAATTTATTATAGCCTATCCATAATATGGCTGTTCTGCAAAAGAGAAATCATCTTCTGAATAACTAAAATCGTTCATCAAATAGCCATCTTGCTCAATGTCAAAAATCCCGATAAATAAAATTTCATCTAAATATCCGCTGGCGATCTTGTCCATTTCATTGACAATAGATTCTGCCATTTCATGTTCATATAGTTGATTGTCTTTGTCAGAATCCATAAGCATTTGTATCACAGTTTCATTTTGTGCCAAAACGTATGCAATCGACATGAACTCGTCCATTGTTTTGTCAATGCTGTTTGAAATATTTTCTCTGACTTCAGATAGATAATCCGTCTCTACGCTATGTAACATGCTTTTTGAAAAAGTACTGATCACTATGAGTACCAAAAAATTTATAATGATTGTAATGAACGCCAATCTCATAATCATCGTTTTAGAAATAGATCCTTTTTTCTTTTGTTGCATGTTTCGTTGTAAACTCGTTTTTTGTCCTTGTTTCAACTCTCCTCCTCCTCAATAAAAATCATTATTGCATATAATGTTACATGATTCGAGTGCAAAATAAATCGCATTCTAAAGAATTTTGTCATAATAATAGAAATTTGTCTACTATATTTTAAAAATAAAATCACAATTCAAAAAATAATATCATATATTTATTAAAAAAAGGTGGAATTTTTCAATTCCACCTTTTCATTCAATAAAATCTGTATAAAATTATATATTAGTTAATCCCAAAATTTGAATCGCCAGAAGTCGAACTATCTGGAAACATTGGTCCCGTATAGGTACCATTATCATCATAATCTGTACTGACTTCCGGTTCAGGTATGACGATATCGGGTATCAAATCAGGATCGTAATCAGGAATGACAAACTCTCCTGGATCGTATTCATATTCGTATTCTGGAACTGTTACCTCTGGCTCTGGCTCCGATTCCGGTTCAGGCTCAGGCTCTGGTTCAGTCGGTGTTGTTGGTACCGTAGGCACTGTAGGGGTTGTCGGTTGCACATCGCCTGGATTGACATGATCATACGCAAAACTATCATTCGTCCAAATGTCACCGTAACCTTCAGAAGAAGTCGGATCGTTTACGATATACCCTTCGCTTCCTGTTCCTGGAACTTCCTCTTCCTCCAATTCCTCTTCAGTTGGGATATGCAAAGAAGCACAAGTTACAGCAAGATTGATATCTAATTTCCCTTCTGGAATCGTCGAAGGTTTTCCAAGAATCGTTGTTCCCTGTTCTACAGCAAGGACAACCTCCAAGCGACATTCAGCTGGACAAGTATCTGAATACACATGACCTGTTTCGGAACACACCACAAATTTTTGGTGAGCCGTACATTTTTGATTGAGTGTATTTATAAAGCTAAGTGCGACCAAATCTGAACGTGTCGTTGAATTTCCGTAATAGTCAGAAGAACAAAGTGACGGCAATGCACCTGTAACAGCACATAGACTCTGCGTTGTAATACCTTCTGGTTGCACAAATTCTTTATCAGGTAAATCTACATGCAATTGCTCCATGACTTTCTTCCAAATATTAAGATGTGCGGTCTGGTTTGAAATTGTTTTTCCGATATCGTACCCCATCCAAATACCCGCAGTATAGTACGGAGTATACGCATAAAACGTCAAATCTTTTGAATCATTTGTTGTACCTGTTTTTCCAGCAATATGCATACCATCGAATTTCGCACGATACCCTGTCCCTGAACTCACAACGTCTTCCATCATATCTGTCAAGAGAAAAGCAGTTGTCTCTTTAAGTACACGAGTACCCATATCGCTTGTAGTTTCAAGTAAAATATCGCCTTCATGATCATAAACTACAGTATAATATGCAGGTTTTTTGTAAACGCCACCATTTGCAAACGTAGCGTAAGCCCCTGTCATTTCTAAAGTCGAAATCCCATTTGTCAAACCACCCAAAGCAGTTGCTGCCCCTTGGTCAGCTTCCACCAAAGTAGTAATTCCAAGGTTTTTAGCATATTCAAAAATAGATACCCAACCTGTTTGTGTATATACTTTTACGGCAATGACATTCATAGAATCACGAATGGCAACACGAACTGTCGTTGGTCCGATGAATCTACCTGTATGATTTCTAGGCGACCACGTACCATACGTAACTGGCTCATCTACGATAACTGTTCCAGGCATCACAAGCCCCAAATCAATGGCAGGAGCATAGGAAACAATCGGTTTCATCGCTGAACCTTGTTGTCGCAAACCTTGTGTTGCACGGTTGAATACAGAGTCTCCTGGTTTTTCGCCACGACCACCGACCAAAGCCTTGATATGACCATTATTATGGTCAATAATTACCATCGCCGCTTGCAATGAACGAGATGTCGTCACGTTATCTAAAATGAGAACATGCGTATCATCAAGCAATTCTGCTTTGACAGATTCCACAAAAGCGTCGACTTCCGATTCGTCAGATACAGTTGTTTTTCGCTCATAATGGGTCTGGTTCGTATACCGATCTGAATTTGTCGTATCCATTACAGAAAGCAAATACGTGACATCAAGCCCTGATTGGTTTTCAGGAAACATTTCGTCATCAAGGAATACTTCTTCTAATATATCTTGAATTCCTGTATCCAAAGTTGTATGAATTTGTAAACCACCACTATAAATCAAATTGTATGCTTGCGTTCTGGTAAAGCTTTTTTGCTCCATCAAATCTGTTGCCACTTGGTCAATCATTGCTTCTACGAAATAATTGTGGTTGGCTTGTGTCAATACTTCTCCTGTGGATAACGCATGGCTACTCACTAATTTAGAATAAATATCTTCAGCAACAGCTGTATTATACTCATAAAGAGAAATATAGCCGAGTTCAAGCATTTTATTTAGAATTGTGACTTGGCGATTTTTATTTTCCGTTTGGTTCAAATCAGGTGCATATAGCGTTGGATTTTTCGTAATCCCGGCAATACAAGCACTCTCAGCCAAAGTCAATTCCGAAGTATGTTTCCCAAAATAATACTGGGCAGCAGCTTCAATTCCGTGCAAACCATGACTCAAACTCACTGTATTTAAGTATAATTCAAGAATATATTCTTTGGCAGCACGAGTAGATCCCAATTGTTTTTCGAGAGAACTCTCCAAATTGATTGCCATGTACTGTTCTTTGATTTTACGAATCAGCGTTTTGTCAGTACTCAAGACTTCGTTTTTAATCAATTGTTGTGTAATCGTACTTGCCCCTTGCGAAAGACTTTGTGTTTCGTAATTTTCCACCAAAGCACGGGCAATTCCACGTAAATCAATACCAAAATGTTCGTAAAAACGCTCATCTTCAATGGCAATCACAGCTTGTTGCATATAAGTAGGCACCAAGCTGAGTTCGACATATTCACGGTTTTCTTCACCGTGCAACTTATCAATCTCATTGCCATGTGCATCGTAAATCAAAGATGTATACGATGCAGGTGTGACATCTAATACGTTTAGCATTTCTGTATCATTTAAAATACTAAACACAGCACCGAGTACGGCACCTCCTGCAGCAAAAAGTATGACAAATATCATCGTAAATATCACTTTGAAAAATACACCAATCGCAATACGCCATTTACTTTTTTGTTTCTTTTTTTTCCTTTTTGCCTTTTTCTTCTCTTTTTTCTTTTCTTTTTTCTTTTCCTTTTTGCTTTTTGGAGTGTCATCGTAATCGTCATCATCGTCGTATCTCGATGGGTTTTTACGAGAATCAAAATCTCTGTCAGAAGATGATTGTCTTGCATCGAAATTGCGATCGGTACTTTTTCTCCTTGTAGAAGCGTCTCTATTAGGAGCCGGTTTTCTCGACGTTCCTTTGTTAGAAGCAGTTCTTCTCATAGAGGTGTTGCTCCGATCCGATGCATTCGCACGTGAACGATTTATATTTGTATCCCCTCTGTTTGGCGGGTCGTTATTTCTATCCATAGTACAGTAACCTCCTTCGTAACCTCCTTGCCCATTTCTAGTATAACAGAAAAAACAAAGAAGGAAAAGAGAAATTTTTCATTTCGTTAATTTTTAATTCGAGAAAATATACAATAATACGATATATTTCAAGAAAATTCGGAATCGAATAATGAATTATTGCTGAAATTTCGACAATTTTTCTTTTTTATATTGTACAAAACGTTCTTCATCAAGAGCATCTCGAATTTCTTTCATTAGAATATTATAAAAATACAAATTGTGCAATACGCAAAGCCGCATAGCCAATAGTTCTTTCGCTTTGAACAGGTGGCGAATGTAAGCCCTAGAATACGTTCTGCAAGCAGGACACTGGCAACCCTCATCAATTGGTCGATCATCGAGTTCGTATTTTGCATTGAGCAAATTGAGTTTGCCCTCATTCGTATAAACGTGACCGTGTCTGCCATTTCTTGCCGGCAGTACGCAGTCAAAAAAGTCAATGCCTCGCTCCACGCTTTCTAAAATATTTTCAGGTGTACCAACACCCATCAAATACGTCGGTTTATTTTGCGGCAGATACGGCACAGTTTCCTCGAGCATATGGTACATTTCTGCATGCGTCTCCCCTACTGCCAAACCGCCGATTGCATACCCATCTAAGTCAAGTTCGGAAATGCGTTTTGCGTGTTCAATGCGAATGTCAGGATAAATTGCACCTTGGTTGATGCCAAATAACATTTGTTTTTTATTGATGGTATCGTCTAAATCATTGAGTCGTATCAACTCTTTTTTACACCGTTCGAGCCAACGAGTTGTACGATCGACAGATTGCAGTACGTAAGGTCGCTCCGCAGGGATTCCGATGCATTCATCAAATGCCATGGCAATCGTCGATGCCAAGTTTGATTGGATTTGCATGCTTTCTTCAGGCCCCATGAAAATTTTATGCCCATCAATATGCGAATTGAAATAGACACCCTCTTCTTTTATTTTTCTAAGGGAAGTCAAAGAAAACACTTGAAATCCACCAGAATCCGTCAAAATTGGGCGATCCCAAGCCATAAACTTATGGAGACCCCCTAATTTTTTTACGACTTCATCTCGTGGACGTAAGTGTAGATGGTACGTATTTGATAATTCTACTTGACAATGAATTTCTTTCAAATCTTCAGACGAAACTGCCCCTTTGATGACAGCAGCCGTGCCAACATTCATAAACACAGGTGTTTGAATGACACCGTGCGGTGTATGAAATTCACCACGTTTTGCTCGTCCTTGGACTTTTAGCAACTTGTACATAAATTTGTTCCTCGCTTCTTATTTCTTTTTATGAGAATTACTTAATATCATTTTCTTTAGAGATTTTCTTTCGATGATTCTTCCGTTTCAGAAACCATATCTTCATTGTAAAGAGGCAACAAAATCGTCACCTTGAACAAATCTCCATCAATCTGCAATTCAAATATACCATTTTGCAATTCTGTCAGACTTTGGGCAATTGACAAACCAAGCCCAGAGCCTTCTGTCGTTCTCGCTGCATCTCCTCTGAAAAAACGAGTCATGAACTCGGATTCGTTGAAATTCAAAACAGTAGCAGATGTATTTTTCAATACGAAAGCACCATAATTATCTTTCGTAAATACATCGACGTAGACATGAGAATTTTTCAAAGAATATTTCAACGCATTTCCAGTTAAATTTTCGATGATACGTGCCAAATGGCGACCATCTGCATAAATAAATGGTGTTGGTTTTACATTGAGTACGATTTCCAAATCATTTTCACGAAACTTATCTTCCACTTCATAGACACATTGCATCGTCATATTGTACAAATCAATCGGCATAGGCAATACTTTTAACATACCGCTTGAGGCCTTGCTCGCTTCAATCAAATCTTCAATTAATTGTTTCAAACGATGTGATTTATCGTATAAAATTTGTACGTAGCGATCGGATTGTTCGTTTGTCAAATTATGATTTTTCAAAATATCGGCATACGTAATAATCGATGTGAGCGGTGTTTTCAAATCGTGTGATACATTCGTAATCAACTCCGCACGCATACGCTCGCCAGAAACAGCTGCTTCTGATTTTTCTTTGAAATTCGTTTGAATGTCAGAAATATCTGTCGCAAACTGAACGAACAAAGAAGAAATTTTATCCAAATCCATTTTATAATCTAAATTTCCACGGCAAGTTTCTTTGACAGAAGTCATAATCACTTGCAAGGAATAGAGAGACCGAAAAAACTCGTTCAAATAAACGACATTTAGTACAATAAAAACGGAAAGCAGTGCAACTCCCAGCTTTTCAAGTTGGTATGCATTCGTCAAATAAAGTCCTGCCAATAAACAAAAATTAATGACCCCTTGTACCATCGTAGTGCCTAAAGCATAACCCCTCAAAGAGATGTCAGCAATCAATTTCGAGATGTTAGAGTGCATCATATATACGAAAGTGTTTTTAAAAATCATACCATTCCGAAACTGTCTTACTATAGAAGAAATATATGTCACAAATACAGTGATGATACATAAGTACAACACGAGTGAAGCACAGAGCAAAACATTATCGAAGAAAGGCCCATGCCCAGAAACCAACTCATGTATCAAAGAACCTAAGACAGGTACTGCTGCAAAGAAGAAAAATATAATGAAAATCGTGTGGATATCTTTATAAATCGTATCGACATAATAGCGATATTTATTTTCTTTGCCAATTTGGAACCATTCCCAAGCCCAGGCCAAGGAAAATAAATAGCCCACACAAAGAAGCATTAACAAAGTAGAAATGACCCAAGTCAAAAATAGCATAGAAAAACTATCGTAAATCACGGCATATTCTTGAGAAAACTCATAAAATAACCCCTCAGGAATGAGTGGTTGACGAAGTGCCACATGAAGAATCAAATCACTTTGGTAAAGCAAAGCATTTTCATATACAAAAGGAATATCCCCCATATTGTCAATCATTTGTCCTTGGTAAAAAGTGACTTTATTTTCAAGGGCGGACAGTTGGCTTTCTGATATATTGCCCGCCACGAAATTTTCGTTTGTATCCTCAATATAATAGCATAGATTTCTATATTGAGAAAATTCATTTTTCAAAGTTCTAAATTCATAGAGCTGATTGTACGTATAGACTTGTACATATTCAGGCAACCGAGTCTCGACGAGCGTTTCATATTCTTTCAACAAACTATTTAGCGAACTCGGAATATGATCTGTCAAAATCAAAGAATCATACGTATCACTGACCACCGTATTGCTAGTAATGATATTTTCGTTCATACCGTAGTATGCAATGAAACTTTTGACCAGATTCGTTTTGTCAATGAATTTTCTAGCCAAAATGTCTTCTTCACTTTGATAATACATCTCAACTGTTATAATTTTATCGATTTCATCGTGCAACAATTCACGAAATAGTTGTGTATCATAATACGCATCGACGTCAATTAAGTCCGAACCCAACTGGTTGTAGAATTGATAACAAGTAAATCCCGAAAAAAATTGAACAGTCGAAAAAAACAAAAGCAAAGTGGTAACGATTGCCCGACGTGCTCTATCTGTAAAATTAAACTTTTTCGATTTTATATCCAATACCCCACACCACCTTTAGATATTTAGGCTCTTTGGGATTGATTTCAATTTTTTCACGAATTCTGCGAATATGTACAGATACCGTATTTTCTGGAGCAAAAGACAACCCATGCCATACTTTTTCATAAATTTGTTCGATAGAAAATACTTTTCCTGCATTTTCCATCAACAAATGGAGTATTCCATATTCAGTTGCTGTCAATTTGATTGCTCCGCCAATGCCCTCTACAGTCACTTCTTTAGAATCTTTATCGAGTTCCAAACCGCCAATTTTGATGACATTGCTTTTTTCTGCAATGCTTCCAAGGGCAGTATAACGACGCATTTGGCTTTTTACCCTCGCCAAAAGCTCCAATGGATTGAACGGTTTTGTGATGTAATCATCTGCACCAAAATTCAAACCAATGATTTTATCTGTATCTTCTGATTTTGCAGATAAAATAATGATTGGAATGTTGAGGGTTTCACGAATTTTCACAGTCGTATTCAAACCATCAAGTTTTGGCATCATCACGTCCAAAAGGATGAGATGCACTTCATTTTCTTCTAGTGCTTTCAGGGTTTCCAAGCCATTGTACGCCTTAATTACATTGTAGTTTTCTTGTTTTAGATAAATTTCGATTGCATCAACGATAGCTTTGTCGTCATCACATACTAAAATATTGAGCTTATCCATAATAAAGACCTCCTTTAACATATTGTTTTATAGTCATTTCGTTACTTTATTAAAAGTATATAGAATCATTATACACCATGTCTTACAAAAAGGAAAGGGCAAATAGGAAATCTGCTAAAAATTTCCTATAAATAGTGAGATTACCTCTTTATAATTGTGATTGCAAAGAGCTTATTGTATAAAATTAGCCAATCTCTTTTCTGATTCTTCATCGACATAAACCTCCATCAAAACACCTTCTCCTGTATGTTCTTCTGAAATAATTTCGCAACGACCGTGTACAAAATTGACCAATGCCCCCTCCGAATAAGGAATGCAAACGGTCATCGATTTACGAAAAGTTTTCAATAAATTTTCAATCGTCTCAAGCATTGACTCCATACCCATACCAGAAACAGCTGAAATTTCACAAATGCCATACGAATTTTCATCTAGTGGCAACGGCAATTCAATTTCCCTATCCATTTTGTTGAAAATGGTAATGACCGGTGTTTCTTTACAGCCTAGTTTTTCAAGTGTTTGGTACACCACGCCCATATGCTCCGCACGTTTTGGATTCGACGCATCGACAACGTGAAGCAAAATATCGGCATATTGCAATTCTTCTAGTGTAGCACGGAATGCTTGTACGAGATGATGAGGCAATTTTTGAATGAAACCAACGGTATCTGTGAGTAAAATTTCAGATCCATTTGGCAATTCTACTTTTCTTGTTGTCGTGTCAAGCGTTGCAAAAAGCTTATCTTCTGCCAACACACCAGCATCAGTCAAAGCATTGATTACAGTTGATTTTCCTGCATTCGTGTACCCTACCAATGAAACGACAGGCGTCCCCTTTTTTCCACGACTCGTACGCAACAACTCACGGTGTGTCCGTATTTCTTGTGCATCTTTGCCGAGTTCGGCAATGCGATCTTTGATATATCTACGATCGGTTTCTAGTTTTTTCTCACCAGGACCTCTCGTACCAATGCCCCCACCGAGACGAGACATCGAAGCACCGAGACCAGAAAGTCTCGAAAGTCTATATTTCAGTTGTGCCAATTCCACTTGGATTTTTCCTTCGCCAGAAACAGCTCTACCAGCGAAAATATCAAGAATGACCATCGTGCGATCCATTACTTTTGTCTCAAGCATTGCTTCTAAATTTCTAAGTTGTGCGGGTGAAAGTTCATCATCACAGACAACACCTGACGCTTCAAATGCATTAATCATCATTTTTAATTCTTCCACTTTGCCTTTGCCGAGGTAATGTCCGGAATGGACACGTTCTCTTTTTTGAATGCATTTTGCAACAGATATGGCTCCCGCAGTATCTAAAAGTTCTGCCAATTCATCTAAAGAATCTTCGACCTCCAGAGGTCCTCGCTTTTGGATACTGTCATGCTCCACCGCAAAGACGATGACACGTTCTTCATATTCAGTTGTATCGTGCAATGATTTTGCCATATATTAATATACCTACCTTTGTTTTATTTTATCGCAACCATTCGCCTTCACAAATGAAGTTTGCAAAACCAGTCATGTAGACGTGATTGTCATCTTTATTCCAGTTGATTTTCAGTGTGCCACCTGCCAAACGTACAGAAATTTGAGTCCCTTTTTCGCAATATCCATTCAATACCGCTGCAACGACACTTGCACAAGCCCCTGTCCCGCAAGAGAGTGTTTCACCACTGCCACGTTCCCAAACACGCACATTGAGATTTTCTTTATTTTGAATTTCCACAAATTCTACATTCGTTCTTTTTGGGAACAAAGGATTGCACTCAATGGAACGACCGAAATTTTCAAATTTTTCTTTTGATACACCAACGTCAAGGACAAAAGTGATGGCATGCGGATTGCCCATCGATAAACACGTAAATAAAAATGGTGCTTTCCCTGCCATGATTTTTTGACCGACAACTTCTTTCCCTTCCATATTTACAGGAATTAATTTCGGATCTAAAATCGGTTCTCCCATGTCAATCATAATGCGATCGACTTTTTCATTATGTACCAAGAGATTAAGTTCACGAATGCCGGCATTCGTTTCCAACATAATCGTATCTTTTTTAATGATATTTTTTTCGTACACATATTTTGCGATACAACTTGTCGCATTGCCACATACATCACCTTCTGAACCATCAGAATTGAACATACGCATTTTGACATCAGCAACGACGGACGGACAAATAAGTACCAATCCATCTGCTCCAATTCCGAAATGACGATCGCTCATTTCGATAGCCAACGCAGAGGGGTCTGCTACAGTTTCCTCAAAACAGTTGATGTAAATATAATCGTTTCCGCAACCTTCCATCTTTGTAAATTTCATTGTATCCCTACTTTCTTCTATATAATCAATAGATTGAATTCGTTACACTTTCTCATATTTATTTTTAAATCATACTACTGTAAATTCTAGTATACACTATTTCAAGCAAAAAAGCAACTCAATTTTCACTGTATAAGAAATACTTTCTATTAAGAGTTTATTAAGTCAAATAACGCTCTTCATATTCTGCAAGTGGCATCGGTTTTGCAAATACATATCCTTGCCCATACTCACAATTGATATTTTTCAAAAGTTCAATTTGTGCGTCCGTTTCGATGCCTTCGCATATGACTTTACAATTCAAATCACTTGCGAGGTGAATGATATTTTTTAGAACGGCTTCATCTTTTGTAAATTGATGTTCGTGGCTAAAATCTATATTATCAAGAAAGCCTTTGTCAATTTTTAATACGTCGATTTCAATGTCTTTTAGCGTCTGCAAAGAAGAATACGCCGTACCAAAATCATCGATAGACACTTTGATATTTGCTCGTTTGATATCTGAAACGAAATGATTTAGCGTTTCCTTATTTTCCACAAATACACTTTCTGTCACTTCTAACTCAATCAAATGAATCGGTACGTCGTATTTGTGAACCAATTCCATGAACTGCTCCAAGAAATTTTTATTTTGAATGTGATTTCTTGAGACGTTCAAAGAAATTGGATAAACTTCCAAACCACGATCAATGCAAGAGCGAATATATGCCATCACCTTACGATACATGATGAAATCAAGTGTTGTAATGAATCCGTTTTTTTCAAATAAAGGAATGAATTGGTCAGGATAGATCATTCCATCATGCCCGTGCCAACGCACCAGAGCTTCTGCCCCGCAAATTTTCATCGTACTGAGTTCAAATTTCGGTTGCAAATATGGGACAAATTCGTCATTTTCTACTGCCTTTGGCACTTTGGCTTCTAGTAAGATTTCTGCTTTTCTACGTGTTTCTGCATCTTTGTCGAAAAATGCATACGAACTCAAATGAGAACCTTTCGTGGTTTTTCTAGCAATATTTGCCATATCGATCAATGCATTGATAGAAAAGTCTGTTGATACATCAACCACACCACAAATGAACGACAATTTTGCACTTGGAAAATATTCATCTTTCATTGCTTCAAGTTGACCAAATAATGTATTGAGTCTTTCTTTGATCTCCTCTTTCGAGTCACATCGCAAAACAAAAGCAAATTTATCTTCGTTCATTCTGCAAAAAGCTTCTGCTCCTTCTATAAATCCATTCAACACATCGACGACTTTTTTCAAAACTTGATTGCCTACCGAAAAAGAATAGACATCATTTACATATTTGAATTTGTCAATGTCCATCGTACAGAGTACGAAAGGTGTCGTTTCATTTTCTTCAACGAGTCTAGTAAAATATTCAGAAAATCCTGACAAAGAAAATGCAGTTGTCAACAAGTCGATATCTTCCAACTCTTTGATATATTCTTGTGTATTTTTTAAATAAGTCATATAGACTTCCGTGCCGTCAATCAATGAAAACGGAATGTTTTTTTTGATCCAATACCCAGCATTTTCAGTGCCTGCATCTTTTAAAATTACGGTCTCAGAACAAATCGTAATGTTCGATTCGTTTTCGTAAAACAAATCGGCATATGTCACACCAAGATGTACATTGGGCATATATTCCTCATAATAATCGTTGTAATATATCACTCGAAACTCGTTTTTTTCCACCAAACAAATCGGCGTTTTTTCATTTTCAATAATCGAATTTTTCATTTGCACTTCATTGTAAAGGCGTTGTTCGAGTATGTTAATTGTGATTTTCATTTTTAACGCTTCGTGAATATCGCACAAGGCGACTTGTTGCAATTTCGTCAACAAAGGACGGTCATTGCCGTAACGTTCTGCAAACATATATGAAAAAGATTCATGGTCTTTGATATAAAACACCATGCATTCTGAAGGAGTACCCAAATCACTTGGCAAATACCCAAGGTGATCCAACAACTCATCGAGTACATGAAATGTATCGCTCTGAAAATAATTATGGCAGTCACAAATATCAATGTAGTGCTGTTCATTTTCCGTAATATCGACAGAACTAAATTTAGTGAATCCCTCAAAATCAATGACTTCACCAAAACTATGTTTCACATCACCCTTTAGACATTCAAAAACAGGGACACATTCATTTTTCAATACACTTTTCATACCCATGAAAATCCGATCAAAATCAAAATAAGAGATAATATCATTCAACAATTGACTATATGATTCATCTATGTTTTTGTTTTTAATAAATTTTTGTTTGAGTTCATAGACTTCAATATCAACAGTAGTAGCAAGATTTTTTGTTGTCACAGTATTTTCTCCTTTCAAATCAATTTTTGTAGTAATATAGGATATTTTCCATTATACATTATTTTACACATAAAAGCAAGGGAAATAAAAGGAATCTTACACAAATTTACAGCAATTCACAAAGCAACTCAACATATCTTGTGGTAAATTAGATGAAAATACCATCATTTCTTTTGAAATTGGATGTACAAATTGCAATATATGAGAATGAAGTGCCTGCCTTTTTATTTTCTCGAAATTCGGATTGTATAAAAAATCACCAAGAAGCGGTCTATTGATATAAGAAAAATGAACACGTATTTGGTGTGTCCGCCCTGTTTCTAGCTTCGCCGATACGAGCGAGTACGTATCATCGCCTACTTTTTCTTGATATACCGTGTCGTAATGCGTAACTGCCCTTGCCCCACGAGAGAAGTCGACACATCGCTCAATCGTGGAGTCGGCAACACGGGCAATTGGTGCATCAATTGTGCCGTGTTGTTCTGTCTCGCCCAAAACGATTGCCAAATACGTCCGATGAATTGCACGGTTTTTCATGTCTTCAGATAAAATACACGCACTGAGACTATGTTTTGCCAAAACCAAAAGTCCCGATGTATCTTTGTCTAAGCGATTGATGGCACGAAAAACGAAAGGAATCCCCTTTTGTTGATAGTGAAAAAGAGCTGCATTTGCAAGTGTCGATAAAAAATTGCCTTGCGAGGGGTGAATCGCCATGCCCGACGGTTTGTCGACAACGACGATGTCCTCATCTTCATAAACGATGGGAAATGGCAATTCCGTTGGTACAATGCCTTCGGAAGTTTCACCGATTGGCAACGCAATGCGAATCACTTCATCTTTGTATAAAAATTCGTTCGTGAAAATTTTCTGACCATTTCTTGTAATGCCCTCTTCTAAATATTTGAGTTCCGTAATTAACCTAGTTGAAAATCCTTGTGCTTTTAGAAAAATTTCTGCTTTCACTTTGGTTTCTTGCACGGTATATTCTAAAATTCTAGTCATATCACTCTTTCCCTTTTTTGTGAAATAAATGTTCTGCCACGTAACGTTCTTCTACAAATTTATATTTTTTGAGCAAAAATTCTTCGATGTCACCCAATATGACATAAAGTTCTGCCCTCGCCTCAAATTCAGGACGAGTTACGGGCAAAGGACTCGCACGCATTTCCGACCGCAAACGATAAAATTCTACAAGCAAAGCTTCCATTGTATTTTCTTTGTGGTATTCTGCTGCTACTTTTTTCAAAAAATTAGCAATCGCTTGTGCTGTCATAGGTGTCATGTTCATTTTTTTTGAACGCTTGTAAATGGCATATAAAATCACAATTTGTCTCTCACGCATGGTGATATAATGAAGATCCCACGAATCGTGTTTTTTGAGTTGGTTTAAGAAGTTTTGCTCTGCTAACTCGTTAGCTCTCCGTACTGCTTTTTTGATTTTCCTAAAACGTTCCGCTGTATATTCATCATCATCGGCTTCATTTAAGATACATTCTGCCATGCGAAACAGAATTTCTCTCATCTGCTCGTCCGTTTCTGCTTGCATTTTTTCCATATAATGTGTATTTTCTCGCAAAGACAAATTGACACCTACACCACAACTTGCCCCAATGAGAAATATGAGCAATTCGTTTGATAGTGTATAGAACGTCATTTCTTGAAAAGTCAAAAAATGAGAAATGAGAACCGAATTGACAGCAATTGTATTGCCCCAATCTCTCCATTTACAGACTAAAATATAACAGATCAAGAACACGAAAAAAGCAGGTATCGTAAATCCAAAAAATTCAAAACAAGAATAAGAAATCAATAAGGAAACGATAAATCCTGCCCAACGTTCTGCCGTAGAAGAGAGCGTTTCTCTTTTCGTTGGGGCGACAGTCAAAATGGCAATGATGCCTGCGGAAATACTAAATTCCAAGTGGAGGAGTTCAGCAACAGAAATTGCAAGGATTGCAGCGATTGAAATTTTAATTGCATTTTGTAATTTTGTACTATTTTCTTTCATACAAAACCTCCTAATGACTACAAAATCCTCTGGTTGGGATGCATTTATTTTTATATCAATATTGATTGTAATAAAAACGAAAAACAAGTCTGACAAATAAATCTATTAGACCTGTTTTTCGATTGGAATTTTTAAAACTTAATATTCTTCTAAATCATTTAAAAATACTTTTCCTTCATATTCCAAAACTTCGCCTTTTATAATTAAGGAATCTAAAATCTCATCAAATACCACAGTGACTTTCGTGCCACCCCTTGAGAGGACGAGTGTTTTTGCAATCATAGAAATCAATTGTGCCCTTTTGATTTCACCAAAATGAGCGATGATTTTTATAATTGCCACTGTAATTTCGTCTTCGCTAATGTATTGAATTGGGCGAACTTTTTCCTTACTTTCTGGTGTTTTGGCGATGACTTCAGCCTCTGGTAGCGGATAGAAGAAATCCCCTTTTTTAACGAGTACGTCTTCGAGTTTTGCAACTGCACTGTCAACAGTTTTACGTACTTTGGCATTTGCTTTTTGCTGGCCATAAATCGGAGCAATTCTTTTGTATAACAATTCAGAATGAATCGGCGATTCCACCATCACTACTTTTTTGATTGCACGACAAAGCCCTACAAATCCAACTTGTCCATCTCTAGCAAGTGCCGCATCGACTTCAGTGTAGACTTCAAATTCGATAGGTGATTTCGACTGTTTCGATTTTTTCATTTTTTGTTGCAACATTTCAGCAAAATCAATCGATTCAGGGAGAGTCACTTGTTCGGCTTCTTCTTTGGTATCAGCTTCTTCTTTGGTATCAGCTTCTACTTTAGCTTCTACTTTAGCTTCTACTTCTTTTTCAATATCAGCTTCTTCTTTAGTATCAGTTACTTCTTTAGTATCAACTACTTCTTCAGCTTCCACTTCTTCAGCTACTACTTCTTCAGTTTCTACTTCTTCAGCTTCTACTTTTTCAGCTACTACTTCTTCAGCTTCCACCTCTTCAGCTTCCACCTCTTCAGCTTCCACTTCTTCAGCTTCCACTTCTTCAGCT
>JAWXUZ010000175.1:0-2846 GCA_044425835.1 Bacillota bacterium
TTGTAGAAAACCGAACCGTTCCACGTAGGGGCGACCTGTGGTCGCCCGTCATTTTGTAGAAAACTGAACCGTTCCCCCCGTAGGGGCGACCTGTGGTCGCCCGTCATTTTGTAGAAAACCGAACCGTTCCCCCGTAGGGGCGACCTGTGGTCGCCCGTCCTAGAAAGCTTTCGCCTCACATCATTTCCGCAATACAATCGACCCAAACTCCGTCTCATGATACCCATACTTCAAGTAAATACCTGCTGTATTCTCCCCTGCCCATATGACCGTTTTTTTGCCATAATGAAGCTGTAAATACGTATGCATCAACTGGGCAAGGTAGCCTTTTCCACGGTAGTCTTTGTCGACTACAAGATGAGCCATCTTATTGAGTTTACTATAAAATGTCAATAGCCCCACAATTTTTTCATCTTCAACGATCGTATACACCTCATCATTTTTGATATGGGTTTCCACCCCTTCAAAATCGGGCAGACAGCCTGTCTCCACTGGATAGTACGCATACAGTAAATCGTAGATTTCTTTGGCATTTTCTAGTTCTGCTTTTTTGACATTTGATGTGTCGAAAGTACTTTCTTCTGTGATGGTCAATTCATATTTTTTCCGTTCAAAACAAAATGTAAACCCATTTTCCATAAATTTATTTGCAAATTCTTGTAAAACGGCTTTATTCCTATTTTTATAAGGAATTTCGATGTAGATACTTTCTTTGATTTCCTCAAAAATCTGAAAATCCACATCTGCCATAAAGTGAAAATACCCGATTGCAAAGCCATTTCGCTGTTTGAGTACCAAACAATTATCATCATTTTTTTGCAAATGCAATTGCCCTAAGCGGATTTCTTTTTCATAGTCAGCTTTTGTGATAAAATTGTTGGTGAGTATGCCTTTTTTGAACGTAGGCAACACTTGCAATTCGCTCATATTTTCAATTTTTACCATCGAGTACCATCTCCTTGAGTAACACTCTATCAATTTTGCCATTTGCATTGTATGGCAACGCTTCGAGTTGTACATAAATATTGGGAATCATATATTTTGGCAAAGTGTCTCGCAACTGTTTTGCAAGATTTTTCTTGTCAATGTCGCCTGAATAGACACAAGTAATTTTCTCGGTTTCTTTTTCAAATAGGCAAATGCCCTCTTTGATTTCTTCTATTGAATTGACTGCCGTTTCTATCTCTGAAAGTTCAATGCGGTAGCCCATTTTTTTAATTTGACCGTCTTTTCTAGTGGCAAATACGAACTCGCCATCTTCATTTTCATAAGCCAAATCGCCTGTTTTATAAATGATATCACGGTAATTTTTGTTCAGTGGATTTTGTATAAAGACAGCGTTCGTCTTGTCAAAATCAGCAAAATACCCATGAGCCACACCCATTCCCCTTGCACAAATTTCACCGATATCGCCTTGTTTTGTCGGTGTGTGGTCGCTATTTAGTAGAAAGACTTGCATATTTTTACACGCTGTACCGATTGGTACTGTTTCACTATCCGTGTATCTTTTGGTGAGGTGCAAAGCCGTGCAGTCAATCGTCACTTCCGTAGGTCCGTATAAGTTGTAAATCTCTAGTTCGGGGACGTTCGCTTGCCATTCATTGACATGCTTTCCATACAACACTTCACCGCCGACTGTAATTTTTTTCAGTGTCTCCAGTGGGTATTTTTTCAGCATACCTGACGTCGAAATGAGATTGAATCCCGACGTCGCCCAATTGAGGGCAGTCACTTTTTGTTCGTTCATTTTCTCCAGTAAAAGATGTGGGAAAGCGAACAATTTCTGCGGAAAGATGTGACAAGTCGCCCCAAGGCTTAGCGTTTGGTAGACGTCTTTCCCTGACAAATCAAAGTAAAAGGAAGCTTGGTTGCCGAAAATTTCATCACTCGTATAGCTACAAAAATGCGTCAACCACTTCGTAAAATCCATAACGCTACGGTGTGACACAACAATGCCTTTCGGTGTCCCTGTCGAACCAGAAGTGAAAATCACATACGCAGGGTCAATGTCTAGGACGTTATTTAGGTGAGAAAAATCGGTCATTTCCGTATTATTTGCAAGGATAGTTTCTATGTTTTCGCACCTACAGAGGAGCTGTTTGGCTATGGATTCGCTCGCCTGACTATACAAAATCAGTTGCGGTTGCAATACCTCTATGATTTTATGCAAACGGGCAATCGACATCTTGCTATGCAGTGGCACGTAGTAATTTCCGCTATATAAAATGCCTTGCATGGCAACGAGACTTTTGACTTCTCTTTCTACAAAAACGACGATCGGGGCGTTGCATTCTTGCAATTTATTATGAAGAAAATTGCCTACGGTGCGTGCATTTTTTCTAAATTCTAAAAAAGTGAGTGCTTCTTTCTCGTCTGAAAAGGCAATTTTTTCTGGAAATTTTTCTGTGGATTGTTCTAACAATTCAAGAATATGATCGGTAATCAGTGGAATCCCTCCTCTACGGTGGTTATTTTTATTGCGATGGTTCAATGAACTTCTTGATATAGTATATACTTATTTTGCTATATTTTCAAGTAAAATTCCATGATAAATTATATTTTTGAAAAATTATGTGCGGACAACCAAAAATAGACCTCCCATCATTAGATTTTTGGTCTAATTACTGGAGGTCTATTTTTTCTTTTTATTGTTTGTATTATTTTGTATCCTATCACAACATTTTTTGTTTCACCCTTGTTTGACACTTGTACAACTTAAAATCCACCCCAAAGCCTACGAAAAGGCTATTTTTTTGTCAAATTTTTCATTTTTACTTGCACAATATTACACAATATGATATAATGTAGTATGGAGGTGCAAAAATGAGACTACAAATTACATCATC
>JAWXUZ010000060.1:0-15841 GCA_044425835.1 Bacillota bacterium
CTCCACTGCGTAAGCTTCTACTTCTTCAGCTTCTTCAGTTTCCACTGCGTGAGCTTCTACTTCCTCAGCTTCAGTTTCCACTGCTTCAGCTTCCACTACTTCAGCTTCCACTACTTCAGTTTCCACTGCTTCAGTCTCTACTGCTTCAAAGTACATCTCCACCGTTGGTGTCACATGAATCATCCAATCGCTTGGCTCCACATTGTACACCACATGATTGATGAGCGAAATCACCTCGCCACGAGTCATTTTTTGATTCGGGCAAAAACGACCCTCAGGTGTGCTAGAAAAATACCCCATTTGACTCAACCCACCGACTGCACCGCACATTTCCTCTGGAATTTCCGAATGATCGGTATAGCCATTGGCAGCACCCTCTTGCATTTTTATTACAGAAAACACAAAAAGAGCAGCTTCTGCCCGTGTCACAAACTCCTCATTTTTTTCAATATTTACTTTGTCGTCCAATTCCACATCAGGCGATGCCATCTTGCTCGGCAAATCTAACTTTGCACGGCGAAGAATCGTAATGAATCCACCCTTTGTGATTGCCTGATTCAATTGCAACTGCTTGCAAACCCCATTTGAAATCGGCTCTTTTTCGTTCCAACTCGTCATGAGTTGTGCAACGAATTCTGCTTCGGATTGTTCCTCCGTCTTTACAGACGGTTTCGGCATCATAGCCAACACCGTTTTCACCGTTACTGTCGGTGTCGTTTCCAACACCGTGGTCACCGTCGGTGTCGATTCCAACACCGTGGCCAAAGGCGAAACGTTCACCCGCCTTGCCAACAACTTTCGTCTCATATTCAATTACCCCCTTGTAAAAACCTTGCCGAAGAACTCCATTAAACATAAAGTTTTCATTTCGTCCAATTATTTTGTTGGTCATTTCGCTTTGAAATTCAAGCAACCAAATAACGGATGAAAATTTACAAATACTTCATTCAATTTTTATGGATTCCCCCGAACCACTTACACACTTATAAAATCAAGTATATCATATTTTTTTTTACATTTCAAGTCAAAAAACGATATTTTTTTTATTTTTACAAAGAGTTGATATTTCAACAAAAATCACCTCTCACCACGAGAAAAAATACCAATTTTAGTCAAACCAGTCATTTATTTTTCACACAAAAAAATAACTGGATCAAGAAAACCCAGTTATCAATATTTTTACAATTTATAAATCCATCTACACTTTTTACATAACGAATCCGCAAAGAGTTGCGACCGTTCCCGACAAGGATCAGACCAATAATTTTTCAACTTCTATTGCAGCCATTTCTTCATCTGCACCAGTCGTAATGATTGTCGCCGTTTGTCCACCTTGCATATTGAGTGCAATCATTCCCATAATACTTTTTGCATTGATTTTCTTTTCCTCAATTGCAATTTGCACTTCTGAATCGAATTTACTCACTGCTTGCACAAACTCTGCTGCTTGTCTTGCGTCTAATGATGATTTGATCAAAACTGATTTTTCCATACCGCATTCACCTTTTTCCCTTTCGTAAATCTTCTGCCAATTGACTGATTTTTTTCAGCCTGTGATTTACACCTGATTTTCCTACAGATTCTGTTGATAACGCACCCAACTCTTTCAAACTCGCATCGGGATATTCCAAACGCAACCTTGCAATGTCTTGCAATGGTTCACTCAAACTGTCAAGACCAACTGTATTTTGTATGAATGAAATGTCCTCGATTTGTTGCACTGCTGCTTGGACTACTTTGTTCAAATTCGCCGTCTCACAATTGACTTTCCGATTGACATCGTTACGCACCTCTTTCAAAATACGCACATTCTCCAAAGCCATCAATGCAACGTGTCCCTCAATGATGTTCAAAAGATTTACAATCTGCTCGCCCTCTTTCATGTATACAACGAAATATTCTTTCCTTTCCACAATTTTTGCTTCCAAAGAAAATGTATACAATAACGACTGTAAATCGAGTGATAAGTTTTGTTTTGCAAATGCAAATTCAAGGTGGTAATTTTTATTTGGATCGGTTACAGAACCAACCGACAAAAATGCACCTCTTATGTACGACCTACGACAACAAATACTTTGCACCATCAAAGGATTGATTTGATTTGAAATTCTAAGGCGACCGCCGTCATAAATACCCACACCTGTGCGTTGCAATAATTTCTCAATTACCGCCTGATCACGCAACAGCAAAGTATATATTCTCGTCCCACGACCGTTTTTCGGTGAACGCACACGAATCTCACTACTAATATTAAGAGTTTTTTTTAAGATTGTAAAGCATTTTTTCACAACGACAAAATTTTCCATTTGTATTTTTAGACAATTTTTCTCTCCAAAATAAGAAATTTTGCCACATATATTCATGATAGCAGACAACTCCGCCAATTCACAATGTATGCCATTCCCAAAACGTTGTGAAATTTCCTCCTTTACATTAGCTGAAAATGACAAACTTTTCACCTCCGCAGAGTTTATTTTAAAACGCATTTTAAACGAAAAAATCGAATAAAAAATATGAGTTTCTACCTATATATTTCCAATATTTGCACAACTTCTTTTCCAATTTCGTTCACTTCTTTGACTGACGTCAGAAAATCAGTGACTTTTCGTTCTCGTATCTTTTTCAATGTCATTGTGATTTAGCAAAACCGTATGACGTTCTTTGTCGAGTGCCTCATACAAATGGTTTGCCAAAGTCACCGATCGATGTTTCCCACCTGTACAACCGATGGCAATGACGAGGCCATTTTTGCCCTCTTTCACATATAGTGGCAACAAAAATTCTATCATATCCACCATTTTTGCCAAGAAATCTTTGCTCTCTTGGAACGACATGACGTAAGAAAACACTTCCTCATTATTCCCTGTCAATTCTTTGAGTTCCGCAATGTAATATGGATTCGGTAAAAATCGAACGTCGAAAACGAGGTCACTATCAGCTGGAATGCCATATTTGAAACCAAAAGAGCAAACATTGACAATCAAGCTATCAAACTTTTGATTTTCCATAAACATACGATTGATTTGTGCTTTCAACTCTCTTGCAAGAATTTTCGATGTGTCGATGATGTACGTCGCTTTGCTTTTGACTTCCGACAAAATTTCTCTTTCCTTTAAAATTCCCTCTTCGATCGTTCCTTTTTTCGATAGTGGGTGACTTCTGCGACTTTCTTTGAATCGCTTGATCAAAATATTCGTACTGGCATCGAGGAATAAAATTTCATATTCGTAGCCTTTTTCTTCCAAAGAAAAAAGTACTTGAAACAAATCGTCAAACAATTTCCCACCACGAATGTCAATGCCCATCGCCACTTTTTCAATTTCCCCACCTTGCTCATAACACAGCTCAGCAAATTTCGGAAGGAGAGCCGGCGGCATATTGTCGACACAATAAAAATTTGCATCTTCTAAAAATTTCAGTACAGACGTTTTTCCAGCCCCAGACATACCCGTTACAATTACAAATCGCATACGCACACTCCCTTTCAAAACTTACATAAATAGCAACAAAATTTCATTCAAATATTCCAACAAGCTTGATTTCTAAATCCAAATCAACGTCATATTTTTCTTTCACTTTTGACCGACAAATTGCAATCAGATCCATCATTTCTTTCGCAGTTGCCTCACCTTTATTGACACAAAATCCAGCGTGCAATTCAGAAACCATTGCCCCACCAACAGAGGCACCTTTCAAGCCGACTTCCTCGATGAGTTGCCCTGCAAAATGATTTTGCGGTCGCTTGAACGTACTGCCAGCATTGGGAAATTGTAAGGGTTGCTTCTCTCGTCTTTCCTTTGCAAACCGACTCATTTTTTCCTCAATTTCTTTTTTATCACCAGACGACAATTCGATTTTCAGTTCTAGCACAAGCCAATTATTTTTGGCAACAGCACTCGTGCGGTAGCCAAATTCCAATTCATTTTTGGTCAATTTGAGCAATTGAAAATCCGCCGTCAGCACAGTGACTTCCACGAATACATCAGCGAGTTCACTACCATATGCCCCCGCATTCATCACCACACCACCACCGACACTAGATGGAATCCCAGACAATCCCTCGAAACCAGTCAGTCCATGTTGCAAAGCCAATTTCCCAATCGTAGGGAACAATGCCCCTGCTTTTGCTGTAATGGAGTTTCCATCGACTAACACTTCAGAAAATGCACTGCCAATTTGCAAAACAACACCCAAAACACCTTGATCACCCACTAAAATATTACTGCCATTCCCTATGACTTCCACGGGGATTTCATATTTTTTGGTCAATTCGAGTATTTTTTGAATCTCATCTATTGAGGATGGTTGCAAGAAAATATCTGCCGTTCCGCCAATACGAAAAGTCGTATTTTTTTTTATAGAATGTTGATATGACGGCTTTTTTTGTAAGGAAAGCCCCTCGAGTGCTTGCACAAATTCGGTTACTTCTCTTCCATCTTTTAAGAAAAATTCCATCAAAACACCTCCAAAATTCATTTTTTTGAGATTTAAGAATTCGTTTCTTTGACTTTTTTTTCAAAACTAAGAGCTGTATTCTCACCCATTTTTCGTTGGCGATTGCTGATGGCTGCCGATTCACAAATGACCGCCACATTTCTGCCGGGGCGAATCGGAATCGTCCGACAAAGTACGTTTGTTCCTAAAATTTTCATGTACTCATCTTCCAGACCGAGGCGATCATACGAACAAGCCGTGCCGTCCCACATTTCTAATTTCAGCACCATGTCGATCGTCTCTTCCTCTTTGACGGCACCAATCCCGAACAATTCTTTGACATTGATGATGCCAATGCCACGCACTTCTATCAAATAACGAATGAGTTCTGGACAACTCCCCAGTAAATTTCGATTCGATATTTTTTTAATTTCCACCGCATCATCTGCAATCAAACGATGTCCACGCTTGATCAACTCCAATGCTGTTTCACTTTTTCCAATGCCACTATCGCCTGTAATCAAAACACCTTCGCCATAAATATCGATGAACACACCGTGCATCATCACTCGATCGGCTAGTGCGGCACGCAACCACATGATAAGCTCCGCAGTAAATTCCGTCGTCGAAGCACTCGTCCTAAAAATTGGTACGTCATATTTTTTTCCATACGTAATCATCTCTGGAAACACTTCCAAATTTTTCGATATGAACAAGCACGGAATGTAGTATTCAAACAAATGTCGAATCGCATCGTCTCTTTCTTGGTCAGATAGCGAAGATAAATATCCATGTTCCACACGTCCGATGACTTGGATTCTATCATGATCGAATCGATGGTAAAATCCCGTGAGTTGCAAGGCTGGACGATTGATTTCTTTTCGATTGATTACTTTATTTGAGATGTCAATTTCAGGCAATACTGCTTCCACCTGAAAGGCAGAAACGATATCAGTCAATTTTGCCGAATACATAAAACCCCTTCTTTCTCATACCCCTTTACAGTGTCTTACAATTAGTGTACCACAAAAAAATAAAAAGTCCACTTGTTTTTCTATATTTTGTACAAATTTAGCCCAATTCCTCTTTCCTAAAAAACGCATACACCGACTCCGCCGATTTGATTGTCATTTCCTCCACTTCAAGCAGTTGCTCAACTTCCGCATTTTTGATTGCCTCAATTGACCCAAAATGCCGCATGAGTGCCTTCCGCCTTTTCTCACCAATCCCAGAAATATCATCTAAAACAGAATGGAGCATCAGATTTTCATGCAACTTTCTATGGTAGGAAATGGCAAACCGATGGACTTCATCTTGTATTCTTGTCAAGAGACGAAAGCCCTCCGAATTGCGTGGCAATGTGATTTCTTCTCCTTTATATAAGAGACCCCTCGTGCGATGTTTGTCATCTTTGACCATGCCACAAACAGGAATCCGCATAGAAAATTCCGTCAAAATTTCAAGAGCTGCCTTGACTTGTACTTCGCCACCATCCATAAAAATAACGTCAGGTAGTCTCGTGAAACTCGTTTCTTTGCCCTCCGTTTTTTCTTTGATTGCATGGTTGAGTCTCCGCATCAAGACCTCTTTCATCGAGGCATAATCGTTTGCCCCTTGCACCGTTTTGATTTTGAATTTCCGATAATCGCTATTTTTCGACTTGCCATGTTCAAAAACGACCATCGATCCAACGGAGGCAAACCCCTGAATATTCGATATGTCATACGCTTCCACTCGTACTAGTGGTTTTGCAATGCCCAAGGCCTTTTGCAATTCCTCCATTGCCCCTTTTGTGCGTTTTTCTTCTTTGCGTAATTTTTCGCCAAATTGATCAAATACCGCCAACGCATTTTTATGTGCCAACTCCACAAGACGTAATTTTTCACCTTTGGATGGCACAACAAACGCAACTTTACTACCTCTTTTTTCAGAAAAATACTGCAATAACAACTCTTTTTCTTGCTCTTGCAAATCACATTCCAGTATGATTTCTTTCGGTAAATATGCCGTTCCACTATAAAATTGTGTCACAAAAGCGGTCAAAATCTCTCTTTTTTCTTGCTCATCATTTGCCGTCATTGTAAAATGCTCTCGCCCAATGATTTTCCCATCACGCACAAAAAACACTTGCACAAGCACTTGGTGAATATGCCGCACCATGGCAATGACATCTGCTTCCGCCACACCAATATTATTGACTTTTTGTTTTTGGGCAACGACTTCAATGGCACGCAATTTATCACGCAAAGACGCTGCTTTTTCAAATTCTAAATTTTCCGCAGCGTTGGTCATTTCCTCTTTCATTTTCTGCTCAATCTTTTTATGCTTCCCCTCTAAAAATTCCATGGCATCTTTTACGTACAAAAGATACTCCTCCTCTGGAATATTTCCTGTACAGGGGGCATCGCACTGTCCAATATGATGATTCAAACAAGGTCGCTCTTTGCCGATATCTCTCGGAAATTTCTTCTTACACTTTCTCACTGGGAACAATTTATGAACCGTATCGACCATTTCTTTGACTGCATATGCATCTGTGAATGGACCATAGTATTTGCCCTTATCTTTATCAACCGTGCGTGTCACGTAAATTCTCGGAAACGATTCCTGTAAAGTCACTTTGATATACGGATACGTCTTGTCATCTTTCAAAAGCACATTATAATACGGACTATATTCCTTGATTAAATTACATTCCAAGAGCAATGCTTCGACTTCTGAATCTGTCACAATATATTCAAACTCAACGATTTGTTGCACCAAAGCCCTCGTTTTCGTCAACTGGTTTTTGCTACTTTGAAAATATTGGCGGACACGACTTTTCAAATTGATGGCTTTGCCCACGTAAATTGTCGCTCCATTTTTGTCTTTCATCAAATAAACACCTGGTTTTTCAGGCAATTTTTTCAATTCCTCCGCAATGTCAAACATAGCCCCTCCACCATTAAATCAAATGAAATTTGGTCAAAATAGATACGATTTTTTTCCCTTTTGGCATAGACAAAATATCTTCTTTCGTCAATCCACCTATGGCAAGCATCGTCAATCCATATACGATAACTGCAAATAAAATCGCTATCATTGTACAAACTGTCACATTTTCTAAGCTTGTATAAAGTACTTTATATAGTGCAAACGTCGTCACTCCCATAAATGCCGATCCCAAAAGCGGTTTCACAAACGTACCTACGACATCGATTTTCACTCCAGTAATGCGTGAAAGCATCACCATATTGATGAGCGAAGCCACCAAATAGCACCCCGTCGTCGACCAAATCGCCCCTAAAATATTGAGGGATTCTATCGGAATTAACAAGTAATTCAGTATGATTTTCGTGAACGCACCACACACCGCCGCCATGACAGGAATTTTCAAATGACCAATGCCTTGCAAAATTCCTGTTGCCGTTTGGCATAGTGCCAAAAACAAAATCGACACCGAACCGACAACCAAAAGCGAACCACCCTCAGGGCTGAGCGGGAATAACATATGGAGAATCGGATCGCCTAGAATCCCAATGCCTACCGCAGATGGGAACGACAAAATCATAGAAATGCGAAATGTCAAACGAATTTTGTGGTGAACGACTGGTATATTTTTCAACTTCATCGAGGCTGCAATGCTTGGAATGACAGCCGTTGCCAGTACAGTCGATATGGAAATTGGTAAAGTCGTCAGCGTCACATATTTCCCTGACAATTGACCATATAATTCAAGGGCAGTCGTATGCGAGTAGCCACTTTTTTCAAGCAACTTCGTTACCATATTCATATCAACTAGATTTGTAATGCTAAATACTGCCGTTCCCGCAATGATTGGCAACGCAGTCATCATGAGTATTTTTGCCACATCACGATATGATTCTTCATAAAGTCCGTAGCACTTATCAATATTTTTTGCAAAAACTGGTCGAATCCAAAAATAAAATATTCCAATTGTGCAAAGTCCAACAAATGCCCCAATTCCGGTCCCCATCGTGCCACCAGCGGCACCCATAGCGATATTTTTTTCGCCTTCTGGCACACCAATTCGCAAAAAAATGAATGCCATATACACACTAAATACAGCATTGAATACTTGTTCTACAATTTGAGAAATCGCCGTTGGCACCATCATGTGCATACCTTGAAAATACCCTCGAAATACCGACATCACCGCCACAATAAATAGCGTTGGCGACAACGTCAAAATCGCAGTCGCAGCTTCGGGTGTATTTGCAAAATTTGCAATCTGCTCCGAGAACAGTAAAAATAATAAAGAACAAAAAAGACCGAGCGAGCCGGCAATCCACAACGCACAACGAAACACTCGATGTGCATTATGGTATTCTTTCAAAGCCACTCGCTCCGCCACCAATTTAGAAATTGCAGCAGGCAACCCCGCAGAGGAAAGTATGAGTAAAAACGTATAGATGTAGTACCCCGCACTGTAAATGGCATTGCCCTCGTCACCGATCATATTCGTCAGTGGCACACGATACACAAAGCCTAAAAAACGCACAAGAATACTAGCCGCAGCCAAAATTGCAGCTTGTTTGACAAAAGAATTTTGAGTTTTTGTCTGTTCCGCCATACGCATACCCCTCAAACGAACTATCTTTTTAAGGATTTATCAACCTGTATGTTTTCTACTTTTCTTTCTCAAATTGCTATCGAGAATTTTTTTACGCATACGCAAATTTTCAGGAGTCACTTCCACCAATTCGTCATCTCCGATAAAGTCCATACATTTTTCCAAAGACATCACAATTGGAGAAGTCAAACGCAATGCATCATCAGCTCCTGATGATCTCGTATTGGTCAATTGTTTCTTTTTGCAAACGTTGATGTCCATGTCTTCGATTCGGCTATTTCGTCCAACGACCATACCTTCGTACACTTTGATACCCGCTCCGATGAACAACGCCCCTCTTTCTTGTGCGTTGAATAATCCGTAAGTCACTGCATCCCCAGTTTCAAATGCAATCAAAGAACCTTGGGCTCTCATAGGAATTTCACCTCTATATGCTTCGTATTTGTCAAACACTGAATTTAAAATTCCGTTCCCTTTTGTATCTGTCATAAATTCTGTACGGTAACCGATTAAGCCCCTTGCAGGAATTTGGAATTCAATACGAGTATACCCACCTTTTGCAGGATACATATTTGTCATTTCACCTTTTCTTGAGCCTAATTTTTCGATGACATTGCCGACAAATTCTTCAGGCACGTCAACAGAAACGCTCTCGATTGGCTCACATTTTACACCGTCAATTTCCTTGATCAAAACTTCTGGTTTTGACACTGAAAACTCGAATCCTTCACGTCGTAATGTCTCAATTAAAATAGAAAGATGCAACTCTCCACGACCAGAAACTTTGAAACAATCCGTAGAATCTGTATCTTCCACTTTCAAGCTGACATCGGTATTGAGTTCTTTCATCAAACGTTCACGAATTTGACGAGATGTCACGAATTTCCCTTCAAGCCCTGCAAACGGACTGTCATTGACAGCAAAATTCATCGCAAGTGTTGGTTCAGAAATTTTCACAAAAGGAAGTGCCTCTGGCTTTAGAGGAGAACAAATCGTATCGCCAATCATGATATTTTCAATCCCACTAAGAGCCACAATGCTACCGACTCCAGCTTCTTTGACTTCAATTCTCTCGAGTCCCTCAAATAAATATAGTTTCGTGATACGTACTTTTTTCTGTGTTTCCGACTCACCATTGACAACAACGACTTCATCATTTACATGAATCACGCCATTTTCGATTTTCCCGATGCCGATTCGACCCACGTATTCACTATAATCGATTGTGGAAATCAATGCTTGCAAAGGTGCTTCCATGTCGCCTTTTGGTTCAGGAATCGTGTTGACAATTGCCTCAAATAAAGGTGTCATGTCGCCCTCACGAGCTTCTGAATCAAGCGAAGCGTAACCGCCTCTTGCTGAAGCAAATACGAAAGGAGCTTCTAATTGGTCATCATTTGCATCCAAATCCATGAACAATTCCAATACATCATCGACAACTTCATCTGGTCTCGCTTCTGGTCTATCGACTTTATTCACGCAGACTACAACAGGATGGTTGAGTTCTAGTGCTTTTCTGAGTACGAATTTCGTTTGTGGCATAGGGCCTTCAAACGCATCGACAACTAGCACAACACCGTCTACCATTTTGAGTACACGTTCCACTTCGCCACCGAAATCGGCATGACCAGGTGTATCAATGATGTTGATTTTCGTGCCTTCGTGGTGGACAGCTGTATTTTTCGATAAGATGGTGATGCCACGTTCTCTTTCAATATCGCCACTATCCATGACACGTTCTTGCACCACTTGGTTCGAGCGGAACGTACCGCTTTGACGCAAAAGTTGGTCAACGAGTGTTGTTTTGCCGTGGTCAACGTGGGCGATGATTGCTACATTTCTAATATTTCCAACTACTTCTGACATAATTTACTCCAATCAATTTTTATTATTTTCGACTATCAATACATTATTTCACACATCAAAGTATTGTACCACAAACAAAAATATTATGCAATACATTGTATTTTCAGCAAAATTTCTACAATACAATGTTTCATAAAAATATCTATCCAGAGGTCAAATATCAAGCAATTCCTTTGAGGAAAACAATTTTCTTTCTTACAAAACGGGGTCACCTACATTATTTTTACCTATTTTCACACAATATAAACTGTTTTTTTGTATGTTTATTCCGATTTTTCAATAACACAAGCATTTCTTTTTTTACACACCATTTATTGAATAATTTTATGATAATTGTAAATTCTAAATTTGAGGTGATAGAACATGAAACAGCCCCATAAAAATCTAAATGCTTTGCTAGAAGAAAATCATGAGGCACGAGAGTTTTTTTCCTCGCTCACAAAAAAGAGGCAAGCCCACGTATCAGAGTACAACGACTTCATTCATTCAAAGAAAGAGTTGTTACTCTACAGTGAGTTGCTATGGAAAGGAGGTCAATGACATGGATCAACAACGTTATAAAAACTTGGCGGATTTGATGCTCAACAATCACGCTGCACAAGCATTTTTCGACAAATTGCCTGACGATTTGAAAAGAAATATTTCAAGAGATGGCAAAGGGATTCAAAGTTTGAACCAGCTTGAGGAGTTTGCAAACCACCATTTAATCCACTAATTTCAGCAAAAAATACCCTCTGCGATTCGTCTGCACAGGGTATTTTTCTCAGTTTCTACTATATAATAGCATGTTGTTTCATTCCATTTCCGATTCTGTTGCGAACCGTTTGAGCATAGACTCCGTGTGTAAGATCGGTAAAAATAAAAATACCAATTCAATTGCCATGACGTATAGCGACACACGAGCCAACACTTCGGGCAATTCATTTCTCAAAAAGAAAGACACACCAATCGCAAAAAGCAACGACAAACTGCCATACGTAGACACCCAAACAGCGTAAAATCTATGGGCAACGAGCCATGATTTTTCGTCTCGCATCGATCGTTTCGTACGATATCCGTAGAACTTATTCACTGTTTTCGGAGGTACTTTTCGTATCAAAATACCGATAGCAATCATCAAAATTGGAAGAATCAAATTGCATATCGAGAAGAAATAAACTTCCCATGTCATAGTCGCTGCACCTCCTTTTTTATTCTTAGACCGCTTCAGTTACAGCTTTACTTCTTCAGTCAACACTTCTTCAGCTACTACTACTTCAGCTGTTACTACTTCAGTTGACACTGCTCTAGCTGACACTACTCTAGCTGACACTACTCTAGCTGACACTACTCTAGCTGCCCACTGCTCACTGTCCACTGCTCACTCTTCTTTTGCTTCCTCTTCTGGCTTCTCCATAATATAATTACACTTCTCATTCGAGCAAACAATTTTCACATTCTTCTTGCCTTTTTCCTCTAAGAAACTACTACACACAGGACATTTTTCTCCCGTCGGTTTGTTCCAAGACATAAATTCACACTCCGGATGATTTTCACAACCGTAATATGCACGCCCTTTTTTCGTTTTTCTAATCAAGACTTTTCCATTACATTCAGGACAATCAACGCCTGCTTCTTCAAAAAATGGCTTCGCATTTTGACAGTCAGGGAACGCAGGACACGCAAGGAATTTCCCATATCTACCATATTTGATGACCATATTCGTGCCACATTTTTCACAAATTACGTCTGTTTCTTCATCTTTGATTACGACTTTTTCTAATTTTTCAGTGGCATCTTCAAGGGCTACTTGAAATTCAGGATAAAATTCACGAATGACTTGCTTCCATTCTTCATTGCCATCTTCGACTTCATCGAGTTGTTTTTCTAAATTCGCAGTGAAATCAACGTCGACAATATCAGAAAAATAACCCACCATAATGCCATTTACCACTTCTCCCAACTCCGTTGGATAGAGATTTTTCGCCTCTTTGACCACGTAGCGACGTGCTTGTATTGTCGTCAATGTCGGTGCATACGTACTCGGTCTGCCGACACCAATTTCTTCTAGTGTTTTGATCAAAGACGCATCGGAAAAACGTGCAGGTGGTTGCGTGAAATGTTGTTCAGGACGCACTTCTTTCGCATTGAGCAATTCGCCTTTTTCAAGAATTGGAATTTCTTTTTCTTTTTCTTCATCATCACCTTTGTTGTAAATTTCAAGATGACCTGAAAATTTTAAGCTCGAACCTGAACTCCTAAAATCATACGGTGCAATTTCAAGTTGCATTGCCACTGTATTATAAATGGCTGGCATCATCTGGCTTGCAACGAACCGCTCCCAAACCAATTTGTACAATTTATACTGGTCATTCGTAAGCGACTCTTTGATGCTATCTGGTGTCCGCAAAACGTCCGTTGGTCGAATCGCTTCATGGGCATCTTGTGTTTTTCGTTTCGTTTTATGCACTTCACGGGTGCGATTGACAAAATCTTCCCCAAAACGTCCCTCGATATATTCGGTCACGCTATCGAAAGCTTCATCTGAAATCCGCACAGAATCGGTACGAATGTAGGAAACAATCCCGACTGTCCCCTCACCTTTTATGGTCACACCTTCATACAATTCTTGTGCCACCATCATCGTTTTTTGAGATGTCATATTGAGATGTTTGCTCGATTCTTGTTGCATTGTACTCGTCGTAAATGGAGCTTGTGGCTTTTTCTGTCTCTCACCTGTTTTGACCTCTTTGACCAAAAATTGCTTATCTGCAATGAAATTCACGATTTCCATCGTCTCTGCTTCGTTGGTCAAATCGACCTTTTTTCCGTCTTTTCCATAAAATTTGGTCAAAATCGAATTTTTTTTCTTATACTGTAGCGTTGCTTCCAAAGACCAATATTCTTCTGGAATGAACTCACGAATGGCATCTTCACGGTCACAAATAATACGCAATGCCACCGACTGCACACGTCCACCGGAAAGTCCTTTTTTGACTTTTTGCCACAGCAACGTACTCACACTATACCCCACCATACGGTCAAGCACACGGCGAGCTTGTTGGGCATCCACCAAGTCCATATCAATTTCACGAGCTTCTTCGATAGAGCGTTTGACGGCAGTTTTTGTAATTTCATTGAAAGAAATTCTCCGCACATCTTTGCCCTCATTCAATTTCAATGCATGCACCAAGTGCCAGCTAATTGCTTCCCCCTCACGGTCCGGGTCAGTTGCGAGATAAATTTTATCTGCATTTTTTGCTTGGGCCCGCAACTTTGCAAGCATAGGCCCTTTGCCACGAATCGTAATGTATCTCGGCTCAAAATCATGCTCGATATCGACACCCAATTCACTCTTTGGCAAATCACGAATATGCCCCATTGACGCTTCAATTTTATAATTAGACCCCAAAAACTTCCCAATGGTACTTGCTTTTGCTGGTGATTCCACGATGACTAGATTTTTTTTTCGTGCCGTCGTCGATTTTTTTGCAGTCGATTTTTTCGTAGTTGTTTTTTTTGTTGTTGTTTTTTTCTTTTCTACTTTTTCTACTTTTTCTACTACCATTTCAGCCATATCTGCCTCTACTTTCATATTATATTTGAGTTTAAAGGATTCTGACATACCCCGATTGTGGCATTTTTTGAATCAAACCCATGATTTCCAACATTGAAATTGTATATTGTATTTCTTGTATTGGTAATTTTAATTTTTGAGTGATACTTTGTGTCGTCACTGGCTCCAAATCAGGAATCAAGTCATAGACCTCTCGTTCCAATTCTTTTAATTTGATCGTCTTCGTTTCAACAAAACGAGATTTTTCATCATCATTGTAGGCAATTTTTAGTTCAAATAAAATGTCATTGCCTTCAGTCAAAGGCACGCACCCTTGTTTGATTAAATTATTGGTGCCTTCGCTGAGCGAACTCGTCGTATTGCCTGGTACTGCAAAGACGTCACGTCCACAATCCAATGCCAAATCGACAGTAATGAGTGTGCCACTTTTTTTACCTGCCTCAACGACGACTAAAATTTTAGACAGCCCTGCAATGATGCGGTTACGACTTGGAAAATGACCACGGCTCGGCTGTGTTTTGGGTGGATATTCAGAAATCACACAGCCATTTCTGATGATTTCCTCCATCAAAATTTCATTTTCTTTGGGATAGCAAACATCGACACCACACCCCAAAACAGCAATCGTTTTTCCTCGCCCATTGATTGCCCCTTGGTGCGACATGCCATCAATGCCTTTTGCCATTCCGCTCACCACGACGATGTTGCTTCGCCCCAAAGTTTCTGCAATATCCAAAGCGACAGAAACGCCATACTGCGTGCATTTCCTCGACCCCACAATCGACACCTTGTCGATATCATCATCGGGCAGTGTCCCTCGGACGTAAATCCCCATAGGTGGCGAGTGAATTTCACGCAACAACTTCGGATATAACTCATCGAAATAAGAAATGAATTCGATATCGTATTGTTCCATCTCTGCTATCCATTTCTTGAGTTTTGCTTCATTGCGACTTTCTATAATTTCATTTATCGTCTTTTCAGGAATGCCTTTTACTTGTTGCAATGCTGCTTTTGATGCCTTCCAAACGGCTTCAGCAGAAGAAAAATGTGTCAATAGTTTGCAATATTTATCGAAACCTACAGTACGTACCCTAGATAACCACATGAGGTAATGAGTTTCCACAAGGATCTTCCTTTCTATAAATTCAAAAAAATTATCAAAATATACCTATAATATGTTCTATATAGTTTACTATATAACTTTTTTCAAAAAATTACAACTATATTTTTAATTTTTTTTATTTTTTTAAAATAATCACAGAAATTCATTATAGGAACTACATAATATAGGTAAGTTGTATAATAAAGTGACGCATATTTCAAAATAAAAATGTCCCAACGCAACAAAATCTGATATAATGTTAAGTGACTAAACAAAACATGGATCAGGAGGTTGCGATGGAACACTT
>JAWXUZ010000061.1:0-15815 GCA_044425835.1 Bacillota bacterium
TGGGGGAGCAGGCGACCAAAGGTCGCCACCCAAGAGATACTGCAAACTTCAGGTAAATGGGCGAACTTAAAGTTTTTTCTTTTTTTAAAAAAATGGCAATATTTAGTTGGTATCTCAATATTATAGAAAAAACTCGTGTATTTGAATAAGAAATATTTTTTTTGACACGATAAATGAAAAGAGAGAAAAGAGGAATGCATCATGAAAATAGAAAATGTAAATATCTTCAAGGAAACGAATCAATTTGAAAAAGGTGTGCTATACATTACAGATGAAAAAATAACAGAATCTGAAACAGATGGTGTGACAATCAACGGCGAAGGACTCTATGCCATTCCAGGACTCATTGATTTGCATTTTCATGGTTGTATGGGGTACGATGTTTGCGATGGCACAGAAGAAGCACTCGAAAAAATTGCGAACTACGAGGTGCAACAAGGCATTACTTGTATGGCACCGGCAACGATGACTTTGCCTGTCGAAACACTCAAAGATGTATTGAGCACGACTGCCGATTACGTACCGAAAAGTAGTGCGGAGGCAACGTATGTGGGGCTGAATATGGAAGGTCCTTTCATTAGCCACGCAAAAAAAGGAGCTCAAAACGAAAACTACATCTTGCCAGTCGATGTAGAAATCGTTGACCAATTCGTTACAGCGTCCAAAGGCCTTGCAAAATTCATTGCAGTTGCTCCAGAAAAAAGTGAGGACACGTATGATTTCATAGAAAAAGTCAAAGGCAAAATCAATGTTACTTTGGGACATACAGGTGCAAATTACGAGCAAGCAAGCAAAGCGTTTGCCCACGGAGTCAATCACGTAGTTCATCTATATAATGCCATGCCACTTTGCACGCATAGAGCTCCTGGTGTCATTGGTGCATTGTATGACAACGACACAGCGACAGCAGAGTTGATTTGCGATCTCGTACACGTACACCCATCTACTGTCAGAACGACCTTCAAAGTATTAGGGAGTGACCGAGTGATTTTGATTAGTGACACGATGCGAGCAACAGGACTTTCTGATGGCGAATATACTTTGGGCGGATTGGATGTCACCGTCAAAGGCAACCAAGCCGTATTGACAGGCAGTGACACGATTGCGGGATCGGTGACAAATTTGATGGATTGCTTGCGGATTGCCATACTAGAAATGAAGATTCCGATGGAAGATGCCATCAAAGCCGCTACGATTAACCCTGCAAAAAAATTAGGAATCGCAAAAAAATATGGTTCGCTCAGCGTTGGGAAGTTTGCTGATGTTGTGTTGCTTGACCGTGATTTGCAAGTCAAATACGTTTTGAAACATGGAAAAATTGTAAATGGCATATCTCCTGCTTGATGTACAAAATAACGAAACAATATAAAATCTAGGAAAAATAATACATGTTTTAGTTAAAATTATCCATAAATCAAAGGGATATACAAAAGTAATAACAAATTAGAAGGACGTACAACAGAAATATATAAAATAAACAAAAGCGAATTGTTCAGTACTTCGGAATTTTCTTAATGTAATAAACGTGATAAAACCAATATTTTTTTAGAATTGTTTCTAAAATATTGGTTTTTTTTATGTATTGTGCAAATTTTATATACACTGTGTATAGTGAATTTTACTATGAAATATTTTATTTAGTAAAAAATATACATGTAATTGCACAAAGAGATACATTTACTTTTGAAATCATAAAGGATATAATGAATACAACATAAGGAACACACATTTCTTACGTTGAGCAAATTTCATATCAATCATATCAATCTAAAAAAGGGTAGGAGGAAAAAATTATGAAAAAGAAAAAATGGTTAGCAAGTTCCTTGGCGGTGGCAATGTTATTTGGTGCAGTTGGTTGTGGCAGTAGTAGCTCAAGCAGTAGTGCAAGTAGCGACAGCGGAAGCAGCAGCGACAGCACAAGTAGTAGTGCAAGTAGCGAAAGTGCTGCAAGCGAAAGCAGTAGTGCAAGCAGCGATATCACTTTGACTTACATGGCAAGCCAAGACTGGGTTATGGACGCTGAAATTGAACTCGGCGAAAAATTTACAGCTGAAACAGGAATCAAAGTAGATTACCAAATCATTCCAGCAGATCAATACTTCAATTTATTATTGACGAAATTGAACACAAATGAATGTACAGACTTATTTGCTTCCCAAGCAGGTAAATTTGATATCATTTCTCAATTGAATGTAGAAAAAAATGCGTTGCCTTTGGATGCAGAAGAGTGGACAACTCGTCTTGATGAACTCGCTGCAGTTGAAGTTTCTGTCGATGGTGTGGTGTATGGCCAACCAGTACAAGACACATCAGCTGTATGGGCAGTGGCATACAACAAAGAAATTTTCGATAACTTGGGTCTAAGTGTACCAACAAACTACGCTGAATTTACTGCGGTATGTGATGCGATTTTGGCTGAAGGCATTATCCCTCTTTATGAATGTATTAATGATGGATGGCACCATACATTATGGTTTACTGAAATTGGTTCTGTAATCGATGAAAATGAACCAGGTACAATGGAAGCGTTGAATGCAAATGAAAAATTGTTTGCTGATTCACCAACTGCAATGCTCATCGTTGACCAATTGGCAGAAATGATTGATGCGGGTTACTTCGGTGATTACTACATGGACAATGCTTTCGTTGATGCAGCGAAAAATGTAGCAGATGGTTCTTATGCAATGTTCCTTTGCCAACAAGGATTCCCTGAAGAAGTCAGCGATGCAAATCCTGATTTTGATACACAAAACATTGGATACTTCGTGAATCCTTTGGCAGATAACCAAATCATGAATATGAACCCAGTGTCACCAACTCGTTTTGTATACTCTGGTTCTGAAAATGCAGATGCTGCAAAACAATACCTTGCATTTTTGGCTGAACCTGAAAATCTTCAATACATGATCGAAAATGTACCAAAATATAACTACCTACCAATTTCTGGTGCAGATACTACATACGCTCCAAACATTCAAGAATTCTATGATATGTATGACGAACAAGGCACAGTGTACCAAACTTCTGTAAAATACGTAAATCCACAATGGATGGACATCGGTAAAGAAATTACAAATGTAGTTCTTGGCATGAATGATTCTTCAGTGATGATGAGAAACATTGATAAAAATAGATCTGACCAAGCAGCAGTGGTATCCGATCCAGATTGGCAATAATGAGATGTGAATATTGATTTATTCATTGAATATTGTCAAAAATTATAAAACTTTGGAAATATTAAGGTTAGCAAAATCAAAGTTTTGAGCCGGCTTTTTTAAAAGCTGGTGGGGTTTGGGGCAAAGCCCCAAGGTCTTAATCTGTTAAAACTGGCAATAAACATAAACAGTCATAGTAAGCCCTTTGGGCATAAAAGGGTGAGTGAGCAATCGCTTGCCCTTATTTTTTCAAAACTAAGGAGGTAGATTTCATGAAGTCAAGTAAGACGTATCCCACTTATTTTGCACTTGGGGCACTCATTTTATATTCTGCTTTGTATGTCCTTCCAGGAATCATCGGGATTGGATATTCATTCACAAACTGGACAGCGTTTTCTGACGAAATTCAATTTGTCGGATTAGACAACTTCAAGACTGTATTTTCAGGCGAAGAAAATTATGTCAAATACTTAGGCAATACGATACAATTTACATTTGTGACGACAATCGCAAAAAATGTACTCGGACTTTTACTCGCAATACTACTGACAAAACAAGTGAAATTCCTTAATTTTCACCGTGCAGTCATGTACATTCCAGCTGTGCTTTCGGCACTCATTGCAGGGATGATTTTCAAATCAATTTTGAATCCTCAAATTGGTTTGTTGAATGTGTTTTTGGCAAATTTCGGCATCACAGGTCCGAAATGGCTCTCTGATCCTGCGATTGCATTTTGGTCGGTTATGGGTGTCGATATTTGGAAAGGGACGGGCTATATCATGACGATTTTCATCGCTGGGATTATGTCCATTTCTCCTACATATTATGAAGCGGCAGACATTGATGGTGCATCTCCTTGGCAAAAATTTAAGTCAGTGACATTGCCAATGCTTATGCCTACAATCACAGTGACGACAGTCCTAAATATCATTTATGGATTGAAAGTATTTGATACTGTATACGCACTCACAAATGGTGGCCCAGGCTACGCAACAGAAGTACTCTATACGAGTGTGTACAAAGAATTTGGTAATGGTCGCTACGCAATCGGTACGACACTCTCTTCAGTAATGTTCTTTATTATGATTTTTGTTGGTTACTTCCTAATTAATATGATGACAAAGAATGAGGTGGATGAATAATGAAGCTGAAAAAAAATCTCGCTGTGATCGGTGCAAATGTTTTGGCATGGAGCGTTTCTATTATCTTAATGATTCCGCTATTGCTCATTTTATTCAATTCGTTCAAAGATAGTGCAGCAGCATCTGATATGGCACTCACGCTACCAACATCGCTGATGTGGGAAAATTTTGCACTCGTAATCGAAAAAGGAAAACTCGATACTGCATTTATGAATAGTGCATTGTACTCCATTTCTAGTGTATTGCTCACAACAGGACTGGCAGCAATGGCATCGTATACGCTATCGAGAAACAAAAGCAAATTGCATAATTTCCTCTACTTCTTCATCGTTTTGGGGATTACAATGCCAATCAACTTTGTTGCTTTAACACAAGTAATGCAATTCTTTAGCTTGAACAACAGCCGTTTGGGAATCATTTTACTCTATGCGGCAACGCAATTGCCATTTAACGTATTTCTAATTTACTCTTTCGTTGGCAAAGTGCCTGTCGATCTCGATGAGGCGGCGGTGATTGATGGCTGTACACCTGTACAATTGTTCTTCGTTATCATCTTGCCACTCTTAAAACCTGTTTTGGTTACAGTAATGGTGTTGACGTTCCTCAATACGTGGAATGAATTCGTTATGCCTCTCTACTTCTTGGGTAGTACTGACAAATGGCCAATGACACTTGCAGTCTACAACTTCTTTGGTATGTATTTCCAAGATTGGAATCTCGTTTGTGCCGATATCGTGTTGACTTGTTTGCCTGTTATTGCAGTGTACTTGCTCGGTCAAAAACATATCGTATCGGGTATGACCGCAGGGGCAGTGAAAGGGTAATGGTGAAAAAGTATGAATACAAAGTTCCTACAAATCAAAAAAAATATGGTGCGTTGTAGCTATAGTGAAAATGAAATTCAAGAAACAACGACAGTGAGCAATGGCGAATTTCTCATGGGGCAACCCGTGGAAAAATGCCCCATAGCAGTCCAAGATGTATCGTTTGCGACACGTCAAATTTTCCACCACAAACCAGACGGCAAAGCAGAAGTGAAAGTCGTAAAAACTGTGGACGGGGAGCGGAGCTACGTTGCCAACCTCAAAGAAATTTACGACAGAGATGCCTTTCGTGCGAAAATTACAATCAAGTTTGCTGACGATGAAAAAATCTATGGACTGGGGCAAGATGAAAATGGTGTCTACAACAAAAGAGGGACAGCGGAATATCTTTATCAGCACAATATGAAAATTCCGATGCCGATGTTCGTATCGAGCAAGGGGTATGGTGTGTTATTCGACTGTGCGTGTTTGATGGTATTTGACGACAGAAAAGAGTTGTGTGAACTCACGCTTGAATGTGTCGACCAAGTTGATTTTTATGTCATCACTGGTAGTTTCGATGAAATTGTCGCTGGATTTCGTGAATTGACAGGCCGTACCTCAAAAATGCCACCATGGGTATTTGGGTATTGGCAATCGAAAGAACGATACCACACACAAGACGAATTGATTGAAATTGCACAAAAATACCGTGACTTGAAGGTGCCAATTGATGTCGTTGTGCAAGATTGGAAAACGTGGGAAGAAGGACTTTGGGGCGACAAAAATTTCGACAAAACTCGTTTTCCTGATATGCAATCGGCAAGCAAGACTTTGCACGACATGAATGTCCATTCCATTGTTTCGGTGTGGCCTAACATGAATGCAGGTGGCAGAAATCACCAAGAATTTGCAGACAAAGAAATGCTCCTTGGCGACTACTCAACGTACGATGCATTTCGTGCAGATGCAAGAGATGTGTACTGGAAGCAAGCAGAAAAAGAATTGTTCAGCGGTGGATTTGATGGTTGGTGGTGCGATAGTACTGAGCCATTTGCAAGCCCTGACTGGGGCGGAGCAGTACTGTTGCCCGAAGAAGAGCGGTATCGTCTTGTGGGCGAGGAACATGAAAAATACCTTGATCCAGCTGTGGCAAATATGTATGCAAACGTTCACGCAATGGGCATGTATGAACACCAAAGCGGAAAGCCAATGGTCAATTTGACTCGTTCAGGTTGGGCGGGTGTACAGCAATACGGCACGATTTTATGGGCAGGCGATACGAGTGCCACATGGGGCGAGTTGAAAAAAGAAATTGCCAAAGGGCTGAACGTTTCTTACAGCGGAATCCCATACTGGACAGTCGATGGCGGTGCATTTTTTACAGGTAGTTTGGCGTGTTGGCGAAAATGGAGTGGCAATCCTGAAGCCGATCCTGTTTGGTTTTGGCAAGGCGATTACGACAAAGGTGTCGACGATTTGGGCTATCAAGAATTGTATACAAGATGGTTGCAATTCGCTTGTTTCTTGCCGATATTCCGTAGTCATGGCACAGACACCCCGAGAGAAGTTTGGTATTTTGCGTCACCATTTCGTGAGGCAATTGAAACAATCATTCGCTTGCGGTATCAGTTCATGCCATACATTTTGGAGATGGCAGAGGCAGTCCATGACGACCACGCAACAATGATGCGAGGGTTGATGTTCGACTTTCTCGACGATCCAGAAGTGCATACGATTGACACGCAGTATATGTTTGGGAAAGATTTGCTGATTTGTCCTGTACTCAAAGCGATTTTGTACAATGCAAATAGCGAAAAAGTAGCAGAGCCAGACGAAACACAAAAAGTGTATTTGCCAAAAGGTACGGACTGGGTTTCGTTCCATACGAAAGAAGAATTTACTGGTGGACAGTGGATTGCAGTGCCGATTACTTTGGAAGAAATTCCGATTTTCGTTCGCAAAGGGGCAACGATTCCAATGCAAGAAAATGCAATGCACGCACAAGATGATACACCGATACGACAAGTCAAATTTTAAAATCAATAAATGATAATGCACTAAAAGTATTGTTCTCTAATTAATATTGTAAAAAAATAAAATGTTCTAAATACTAAGGTAAGCACAGTTAAAGTTTTGCTCCAGCTTTTTCAAAGGTGTTTGCTGGTGGGGTCAACTCATTTTGCTACGCAAAACTGCTACGCAGCCGCTGTATTCTTCAGCGGTGAGGAGGTTTGGGGCAAAGCCCCAAGGTCTTTTCTTTAAAAATGAAAATACTTAATTGGGAATTAATTTAGTAGACACTCGTAAAATAATCATGAAAATAAGGAGGAATCACAATGCAAGATGTAAAAGCGGTAAGAGATCAAGTTTGTGATATTTGTTATAAAATGTGGCAACTCGGCTGGGTGGCAGCCAATGACGGAAATGTTTCTGTACTCCTCGAAGACGGTACAGTACTTTGTACACCTACAGGCATGAGCAAAAGTTTCATCACACCAGATAAACTACTTCGTGTCGACAGAAACGGCGAAATCGTAGAAGCAGCAGACGGGCTTCGTCCCTCGAGTGAAATGAAAATGCACTTGCGTTGCTACGATCGTCGTGATGATGTGAAGAGTGTCATTCACGCACATCCACCAGGTGCAACGGGCTTTGCAGTGGCACACAAACCGATGGATATGTACAATATGATCGAGGACGTGGCGGCAATTGGCAGCGTACCTCTCACTCCATATGGCACACCATCGACATCAGAAGTTCCTGATGCCATTGAGCCATATTTGGAAGATCACGATGTGATGTTGCTCGAAAATCATGGAGCGTTGGCAGTCGGTAGCGATCCTGTGACGGCTTTTTATCGTATGGAAAGTTTGGAATTGTGGGCGAAAATCACAATCAATGCTGTGATTCTTGGTGGTTCCCATGATATTAGCCGTGATAACATCCAAAAATTAATTGACTTACGTGAATTTTACAAAGTGACAGGACGTCACCCTGGGTATAAAAAATATAGCTAAGGAGGTGCCCTATGAAAAAAGTATTGGCATTCGATTTCGGTGCATCTTCAGGGCGAGGCATTTTGGCGACGTATACCGACGGCAATTTGACTTATGAAGAAATTCACCGATTTGAAAATACACCAATCGAAGAAAATGGCACGTTGTATTGGGATTTCCCTACATTATTCAAAGAAGTGGAAATTGCCATAGAAAAAGCAGGGGCATTCGATAGTGTGGGCTTTGATACGTGGGGCGTTGATTTTGGCTTGCTCGATGCAGATGGAAAATTACTGGAAAAACCAGTCCATTACCGTGACAAGCGGACAGAACAAACAGTTGCACGGGCAGAAAAAATACTCTCTCAAGATGAGATTTATGCAAAAACAGGCAATCAAATTATGGCACTCAATACACTGTTTCAGCTGATGGAGACGGATTTGACGGGGGCAAAAACACTTTTATTTATGCCTGATTTGTTTGCGTATCAGCTCTGTGGTGCGAAAAATTGTGAAATGACGATTGCTTCTACGTCGCAAATGCTCGACCTAGAAAAAAAGGTGTGGCATGAGGAAGTGTTGGAAAAATTCAATATTCCAAAAGAGATCTTGCTTCCGCCAACGAAAACAGGTAAAATCATCGGCAAGTATAAAGGTGTTGCGGATGTCGTGGCAGTTGCTGGACACGATACACAATGTGCTGTGGCTTCGTTACCGACAGATGAAGAAGTACTCTTCCTTTCTTGTGGTACGTGGAGTTTGCTTGGGGCGGAGCTAGAGACACCGATTTTATCGGCAGAAAGTCGTTCAGCGAATCTATCGAATGAAATCGGAGCGAATGGAAAAATCAATTATTTGAAAAATATCATTGGCTTGTGGCTCATTCAAGAAAGTCGCCGTGTGTGGCAAAGCCAAGGAAAGGCTTACACATTTTCTGAATTGGCTGATCTGGCAAAAGAAGCGAAACCATTTCAATTTTTTATCGATCCTGATGCACCGCAATTTGCATCTCCAGGTGACATTCCAAAACTCGTACAAGAATTTTGTGAGAAAACAGGACAGGGGCGTCCAGAAAGTATTGGAGAAATTATGCGTTGCATTTATGAAAGTCTCGCATTGAAATATCGTTTTTCAGTGGAGCAAGTCAAGGAATTGACAGGCAAAAATTTCTCTAAATTACATATGTTAGGCGGAGGCATTCAAGCAAAATTACTTTGTGAAATGACAGCCAGTGCAACGAATATGGAAGTCATTGCAGGTCCAGTGGAGGCGACAGCCTTAGGCAATATCATCATACAACTTGTGGCAATTGGGGAGTTGGAATCGATTGCCAACGGACGAGAATTGATCAAAAAAACAGAACCAGTCATTACGTATCAACCGACAGATGGAAATTTGTGGGCAGATACTTACAAAAAATATAAGGAGTGTGTGTTATGAAATATCCAAAAATCGGAATTAGACCAACTATCGACGGCAGACAAGGTGGCGTCAGAGAAGCCCTCGAAGTACAAACTATGAATATGGCAAAAAATGCAGCCACGTTGATTTCAGAAAATTTAAAATATCCAGATGGGACACCTGTACAATGCGTAATTTCTGATACAACAATCGGTGGCGGAGTGGAAGCGGCAGCTTGTGAGGAGCAATTTGCAAGCGAAAATGTCGTAGCGACTTTGACAGTGACACCTTGTTGGTGTTACGGTTCAGAAACATTTGATATGAATCCAAAAACCATCAAAGCAGTTTGGGGCTTCAATGGGACAGAACGTCCAGGGGCAGTCTATCTTGCGGCAGTTTTGGCAGCACACGCACAAAAAGGCTTGCCCGCATTTTCAATTTACGGCGAACACGTACAAGATGCAGCTGATACGTCTGTACCTGATGAAGTGCAAGCGAAAATCCTTTCTTTTGCTCGCTGTGCGGTGGCAGTTGGTTGGATGAAAAATAAATCGTATGTCAACATCGGTGCAATTTCTATGGGGATTGCCGGCAGTTATTGTGACGCTGATATGTTGCAAAAATTCTTTGGCATTCGTGCAGAATGGGTCGATATGACTGAAATTTTACGTCGTGTGAAACTTGAAATTTTCGACAAAGAAGAATACGAAATTGCGTTGGCTTGGATCAAAGAAAATTGCAAAGAGGGAATGGACGTCAATGCCGGCAAAGATTTGTCTGATGTGATTACGAAATCAAAAGTCGTAAAAGCAGAAGATGATTGGGCTTTCATTGCGAAAATGACACTCATCGTCAAAGACATTTTGCACGGAAACGAAAAATTGAAAGATATCGGTTGGCATGAAGAAGCTCGTGGCAAAAATGCAGTGGCGGGCGGTTTCCAAGGACAACGCCAATGGACAGACTGGTTGCCAAATGCCGATTTTACAGAAGCAATTATGGCTTCTACTTTCGATTGGAATGGTGCAAAAGCACCGACTGCGTTTGCAACTGAAAATGATGTGTGCAACGGTTTGTCAATGGCAATGGGGAATTTTGTGGCAGGGTCTGCTCCTTGTTTCCATGATGTGCGTACGTACTGGAGTCCTGAAGCTTGCGAGCGAGTGACAGGAAAACGTCCTGAGGGTGTGGCAAGCAATGGCTTCATTCACTTGATCAATTCAGGGGCGACTGCTCTCGATGGCAGTGGTTCTGCGAAAAATGAAAAAGGCGAAGGCATGATGAAACCATTCTGGGCAATGACAAAAGAAGACATCAAGGCTTGTACCGATGCGACTGACTGGTGTCGTGCGAATTACGAATATTTCCGTGGCGGTGGATTTTCGAGCCACTTCCGTTGTACTGCGGAAATGCCTGTGACGATGCTTCGTCTCAATATGATTGATGGACTAGGGCCTGTGTTGCAAGTCGTTGAAGGGCATACAGTGAATTTGCCTGATGAAATGCATATGGCAATCGACCAAAGAACGGACAAAACTTGGCCTACGACTTGGTTTGCACCACGCTTGACTGCAACTGGTGGCTGTAGCAATGTGTATAATGTGATGGCGAATTGGGGAGCAAACCACGGCGTGACTGTGTATGGTCACGTGGGAGCGGATTTACTCACTTTGGCTTCCATGCTTCGCATTCCTGTGAATCTTCATAATGTGGAAGCAAAAGACATTTACCGTCCGCATGCATGGGCAGCCTTTGGCACTGAAGATTTGCAAGCAGCGGATTATGTGGCGTGCAAAACGTATGGTGCATTGTACCAATAATATCAATAAATCCCTTTTGAAAATATAGCACCAAAACAAAAAGGAATAAGACTTGGAGCAATCATGACAAGCTTATTCTTTTTTGTTTGTCTCTACTGATGAAAGGAAATAGTAAAATCGTATTTGAGAGGGCTTGAAATTTTTTTGAAAAAATGAGTGTTGCTATTGACAGATAATTTTTCTAATGTTAGAATGATTATAAGTTGGTGATAAATATTTTTTATGTAAAAATAATTCTGTTTGAGCAAATTAAAAGGAAGGCAATGGAACAAGTAAAAGAGGGTGAACTCGTACCATTTATCGAGTTTTCGTACCCATGATGGGGTGTTGAGTGAAGTTTTGGATATTTTAGCGACAATAAAATATGTATATGGAGGATATTACTATGAAAACAGCAATCGTATTTAGTAGTGGCACAGGCAATACAAAATTACTTGCAGAAACCATTCAAGCAACTGTAGGTGACGTGGCATACTATGGAGAAGTGAGTGATGAAGCGTTGTCGGCAGATGTGATTTACATTGGATCTTGGACGAAAACAGGATATACTTGTACACCTGACATCAAAAAATTTTTATGCAAAGTGAGAGACAAAAAAGTATTCCTTTTCATGACAGCAGGTTTTGGCAGTAGTGATGCATATTTCGAGCCGATTATGTATGGTATGAAAAGTTTCGTAGATGGTTCAAATGAGGTAATTGGAGAATTTATTTGTCAAGGAAAAGTGTCTGAAATGGTACAAAATGTAATAAAAGAAGGAAATGAAGTGAAATACAATCGTATAAAAGAAGAAATGGACAAGTCCGTTTCTCACCCAGATAAGGCAGATACAGACAAATTGATAGCAGCAGTCAAAAAAGTGATGTGATTTAAATGAAACAGTAAGAACCTTGTGGGAATGAGAATTCTCATGAGGTTCTTTTTAAAAATACAGAACCAAAACAAAACCAAAACAAAAACAAAACAAAAACAAAACAAAAACAAAAAGGAATAAGACTTGGAGCAATCATGACAAGCTTATTCTTTTTGTTTGTATGTACTGATGAAAAGAAATAGTAAAATCGTATTAGAGAGGCTAGAATTTTTTTCAAAAAAGCAATTATTACTATTGACAGATAATATTTCTTATGTTAGAATGATTATAAGTTAGGAATAAATAACTTTCTTAGCATAAATAATTACAATTAAGCAAACTAAAAGGAGGACAATATTATGTCAATGATTGGAAAACAAATTTCAGATTTTACAGTGCAAGCGTATGTAAATGATACATTCAAAGAGGTAAAAAAAGCAGATGTTTTAGGGAAGTGGAGTGTATTTTTCTTCTACCCAGCTGATTTTACTTTTGTGTGTCCGACAGAACTAGAAGATTTGGCAAACAAATACGATGAATTCAAAGGCATTGGTTGCGAGATTTACTCTGTTTCTTGTGATACGCATTTTGTTCACAAAGCATGGCACGATGTTTCTGATACTATCAAAAAAATTAAATATACAATGCTTGCAGATCCAACTGCTGCGTTGGCTCGTGATTTTGATGTCATGATTGAATCGGCAGGTATTTCTGAAAGAGGTACATTTATTATAAATCCAGAGGGTGAAATCGTAGCGTATGAAGTGTTGGCTGGAAACGTTGGACGTAATGCAGATGAATTGTTCCGCCGTGTGCAAGCACTTCAATTTGTGGCAGAACATGGCGACGAAGTGTGTCCGGCAAAATGGCAACCAGGGGCAAAAACATTGAAACCTGGACTCGATTTGGTGGGTGTACTTTAAGAATTGTTCGTTTTGTACTTCTTGAAATTTATTAGAAAAGAAGGTGTATTACATGGAAAATTTATATGATGTAATCGTTGTTGGGGGCGGTCCAGCTGGACTGTCCGCAGCAATTTATGCAGCAAGAGCAAGATATAACGTTCTCGTAATTGAGCAAAAAGAAATTGGTGGACAAATCAATATTGCACCAGAAGTGGTCAATTATCCAGCCATTGGTAGAACAACTGGTCGAGAACTCACAAAAAGCATGCACGAACAAGCAGAAAGTTTCGGGGCGAATTTCCAAATTGCAACTGTGACTACCATTCAGTATGAAGAAAATATAAAAACGGTTGTGACAGACAAAGGTGATTTTCAAACGCTTGGTATCATTCTTGCTTTGGGGGCAAAACCACGAAAAATCGGATTTCCAAGGGAATCTGAATTTCAAGGCAGAGGAGTTGCGTATTGTGCGACTTGTGACGGTGAATTTTTTGAGGGCAATGACATCTATGTTATTGGCGATGGTTTGCCTGCAGTTGAAGAAGGATTGTTTCTCACAAAGTATGGCAAACACGTCCATATCATAGTGAAAAGAAACAAGTTCACTTGTCCTGAGGCAGAGGCGGAAGCTGTCCTAAATAATGAAAAAGTAACTGTCCATTTTGAGACAGCAGTCGAGGGAATCGAGGGCGATTCTGTCGTCCAGTCGATTACGCTAAAAGACATAAAAACGGACGAAGTGCGTACCATAAAACCAGAAAATGGACTCGGTGTATTCGTTTTTGCAGGGCATGCACCAACGACGAGTTGGGTGCCGGCAGCCATCGGTTTGCAAGATGGGTATTTGCTCACAAATGAGTATGGCGAAACGAAAGTCAAAGGCATTTATGCAGCTGGTGATGTGCGAATTAAGGAGTTGCGACAAGTCGTGACAGCCGTTTCGGACGGAGCAGTCGCAGCAACATCACTCATGAAACACGTATCGGAAATGAGAAAAGAGTTGAATTTACCTGCCTACAAAGGTGGTGTGAAAAAACCAGAAGCTTCAAAAAAAGAAGTGGCAACGACTCCAGAAGTCAAACCGACAGAAGTAGATGACGATGCATTTATCGATGGAGCAATGCGACAACAACTCGTGCCTATTTTTGAGAAATTCGAGAATAAAGTCATCGTTTCTGCTGTCCTAGACGATTCTGATTTGGGCAAAGAAATGGTTTTGTTTTTAGATGAAGTGAAAACGCTTTCTGAAAAAATTGACGTAAAAATAGAAAAAGCAAAAGCGGGCGAACTTGCACCATTTATGGAATTTTTGTACCATGATGGAACGTCGAGCGGTGTGCGTTATTTGGCTATGCCTGGCGGGCATGAGTTCAACTCTTTTATTACTGCTTTGTACAATGTTTCTGCCTTCAAAAAAGAGGGGGCAGGAAAAGCAATTGCACCTGAGGAAGAAAAGCGAATTGCAAACCTCACAAAGGAAATTGATGTCAAAGTACTACTCACTTTGACTTGTACGATGTGTCCTGAAACGGTGATTTCTACGCAGAAAATTGCAAGTTTCAACGATAAAATTCAGGCATCGGCAATCGACATTGGGCATTTCCCAGATATCAGAAAAAAATACAATGTCATGAGTGTACCTTGCATGGTCATCAACGATGAAATTGTGCATTTTGGCAAGAAAAATTTGAGTGAAGTTTTGGATATTTTAGAGACAATATAATGTAAATTAGGAGGATATTATTATGAAAACAGCAATCGTATTTAGTAGTGGTACAGGTAGTACAAAATTACTTGCAGAAACAATTCAAGCAACTGTAGGTGACGTGGCATACTGTGGAAAAGTAAGTGATGCAGCGTTGTCAGCTGATGTGATTTACATTGGTTCATGGACACAAGCATTTTCTTGTACGGCTGACATCAAAGAATTTTTAGGCAAAGTGAAAGGGAAAAAAGTATTCCTTTTCATGACAGCTGGTTACGGCAGTGATGATGCATTTTTCAAACCGATTATGGATTCTGTGAAAAATTTGGTAGATGGTTCAAATGAGGTAATTGGAGAATTTATTTGCCAAGGAAAAGTGTCTGAAATGAAACAAAAAGCAATCAAAGAAGCGGACGAAGCGAAATACAATAGTATGAAAGCAGAACTTGATAAATCTGTTTCTCATCCAGACAAAGCCGATACAGACAAATTGGTAGAAGCAGTCAAAAAAGTGATGTGATATCCATAGTTGCCAGGTAAAGCATTTTTAGCAAGCTATTGCTCCCCCAATTAAATATTGCCAAAAATAAGTACTCTATGGGGGAGCAGGCGACCAAAGGTCGCCACCCAAGAGATACTGCAAACTTCAGGTAAATGGGCGAACTTAAAGTTTGTTCTTTTTTTAAAAAAATGGCAATATTTAGTTGGTATCTCAATATCATCAGTAGGGAAAACACCTTTATTTTTGGTGACTTTTCTAAGTCCACGGTTGAATCTCTCAATCGTATTTGTAGTATAAATTAAAGTCCGAATTTCTTGTGGATATTTGAAATATGTAGATAAATTCGCCCAGTGATTCCGCCAAGAACGTGATATACTTGAATATTTATCATCCCATTTTTCGGCAAAAACATCAAGGTTAGCTAGGGCTGTTGTTTCATCAGAAGCCGTATAAACCGCCTTTAAATCCACCATTAAAGCCTTTAAGTCTTTGTACGAAACAAAACGAGTACTATTACGAATTTGGTGAATG
>JAWXUZ010000062.1:0-15739 GCA_044425835.1 Bacillota bacterium
CTTGGGTGGCGACCTTTGGTCGCCTGCTCCCCCGTAGAGTACTTATTTTTGGCAATATTTAATTGGGGGAGCAATAAATATAGCTTATTCCTAGATACATATTCGTAGAAACCCTTACATATATCGTATATTTTCACTATCTATCTTGCGTAAATATCAAATATAGTAAATAAGGTGCACCCAATACTGAAATTGTGACACCCACTGGCACGTACAACGCACTATTGATATCATTGACCAAAGTTTTGGCTACAATATCAGCAAACATGACAAGCCCTGAACCAAAACACATCGATATTGGTAAAAATAATTTGAAATTGGATCCGACCAAACGCTTCGCAATATGCGGAGCAATTAATCCGACAAACCCGATCGAACCAGCCACGTATACCGATGTAGACGTAAGCAATATCGTGAGCATCAAAAGTATTTTTCTTTCTCTTTTTAAATTGAGACCAAGCCCGATTGCAAGTTCATCATCTAAATTCAACACATTTAAGCAAAATGTGCTATAGAAAATATAAAGCAAACAAGGTATTGCGATACAGCAACCCGTTGCAATCATTTTCCAAGTGGCATACGTCAAATTTCCTGCTTGTGCCAAACTTTGCATCAAATACGCATCTGTACTCAATCGCATCGTAATGATTAATGTCACTGCTCCAATGCACGAGTTGATTGCAATCCCGTTGAGTATGATCTTGTTTGGCGATAAATCATGTCGCAAAGCCAAGCCATACACCAACGCAAAGACAGAAAGTCCACCCACTACAGCCGCCAATGGATATGGCATAATCATAGGCATTCCTTGGTCATAGATATAAATTACTAACAAAATCCCAAGACTCGCCCCAGAAGACACCCCAAGCATACTTGGTGTCGCTAGTGGATTTCTAGTCACACCTTGCATCACTGCACCCGATGCAGCAAGACAAGTCCCCACGAAAATAGCAACTACAGTACGTGGCACTCGAATTTCCCAAATCACAAAATTTTCTTTTGTATCACCTTGCCCAAATAAAGTGGCGATTATTCGCCCAATATCCATCGGTGTATACCCTATATTAATAGACCAAATCAAGCCCATAAACAACAGTAAAATCAACGCAGGGAGTAAAATTTGTGTTCGTTTTCTATTGGATAACTCTTTCATCAAAACACTCCTTTCGCTCTTTTGGAGTTGATTAGATACAAGAATATAGGAATGCCAATAATGGACGTCACAAACCCTACTGGTGTTTCTGCTGGCATATTGATAAGACGACTAATGACATCAGAAATCATCAACAACATACTACCGAAAACAAGAGACAATGGGACAACTTTACGATAATCCTCACCCACGCCCATTTTAATTATATTTGGTATAATCAATCCAATAAATCCAATATTACCAACTACCGTCACAGTCGATGCAGCAATAAATACAACAGAAATCACACCTAGTGTTTTTGTCAGTTTGACATTTTGTCCCAAACTTATCGCTGTTTCATCGCCCATACCCAAAATAGTCAATCGACCAGAAATACAAAGAGCAATCACAACGCCGATAACACCCATGGACAACACAGCAATACCGACCCAACGAATCCCAAGCAAACCAGAGTTGTTCCACAAGAAAATACCAGCTCCTTGTTGATCGTAAAACCATAGTGTAATTGCCGTACTAAACGCACCAAATAATGTACCTAGTGCAGAACCTGCAAGTAACAATTTGACTCCCGATTCGCTGCCTTTGATCCGAGACGATAATGAGAATATAATCAATGTTGAAATCGCTGCCCCGATGACAGAAAAAGTCAGGTTGGTAATGTATGTGTTCGTTCCCAAATTCATTGCATATGCAATTGTCAAACCTAAATTTGCCCCAGAACTCACACCCACAACGTCAGGACTTGCCAAGTAATTGCGGGTAATCCCTTGCATCACACTACCACCAACAGCCAAAAATCCACCAACCATCAATCCCCCTAAAATCCTTGGGATTTTGATTGTGCGATTGACATAATGTATCATGTCATCTGGATTGTAATGAAATATAGAATCTATGACTTGTTGAAATGTGGAAACAGGAGATAAATACGTCAAAGTAATCCCTGAACAAATGCAAAATACAATCAGATATACGACTACAAAAATTGCGAAAATCTTCTTTCGCTTTTTCAGCTTTGCAATTGCTTCTGGAGTCAATTCCTCCATCTGTGTATTCAAACTCACTATTTCACCTCCTTGTCTAGCAATTCATACGAAATGCAAACAGGAATATCTGTGTTCGGCAAATTCATCATCTGGGCATCAATATTGAATACCTTTCTTAGATTTTCATTATTCATTACTTCTTTCGGACTGCCTTGTGTAACGACCGCACCTTTTTTTAGCATGACCAAATCATCAGAAAATCGACTCGCTTGGTTGATGTCATGTAGCACCATCACAACCGTAATGCCTTTTTCTTCATTGAGTGATTTCACAAGTTGCAAAACCTCTAGTTGATATGCCATGTCCAAATACGTTGTCGGTTCATCTAATAAGATAATGTCTGTTTGTTGTGCCAGTACCATAGCAATCCATACACGCTGTCTTTGCCCACCGGAGAGTGAATTGATATTGCGATCCTTGAACTCTACTAGATCTGTTTTTTCCAAGGCCCAATGGACAATTTCATGGTCTTTGGCAGTCAATCCATTTCTTTTTTGTTTGTGCGGATATCGTCCATACTCCACAATTTCTTCTACAGAAAGACCGCTCGGTGCTCTTGGTGATTGGGGCAACATTCCTAGAACTTTCGCAATTTCTTTCGTGTCCGTTTGATGTACATTTTTGCCCTCTACTTCAATTTCACCAGATTTGATTTTTAGCACACGTCCAATCGCTTTTAACAAAGTAGATTTACCACACCCATTTTCACCAATGATTGTCGTAATTTTACCTTTTTGAATTTCAAGTGATAATTCTTCGATGACGATCACTTTTTCATAACCTACTTGAATCGAGTTGATATTAATAACGCCCATTGAATTTTGTTTCCTTCCTAAGTCGAACCTACTAAACATTATATCGAAATATTCCAATTTTACAATTTAGTTAGATTTAAATAACTAGTATTGCAAAAAAAAATATATACATACAAAGTCAAATATCAAGATTTTTTATTTGTATATGACAGTGCCACCAACCCATCAGGAGATTTGAAAAACGCATGATTGGTCGCCACCAATTTGTCAAAAATTTCCGCTACTTTTCCATCTTCTAAAATTGTCATTGTGCTTGTAAAATGATTGTCACGTCCATCATAAAACTGACACTCTTTGCCCGCTTTGATATGAGCCATTTTATTGGAATCGGCTTTCGTCAATGTATAATACGTATCGCCTTCGATAATCGTATTGAAAATCACTTCACGCTCTTCGTATTCCATCAAAACATGGTGACTATTTTCAAAACGTTCTTTTCCATTTGGAGCAAACTTCGCAAAGCTTGGATTCATATCCCCATCAAGGTCAAAAATTTCATTTCCGCCAAAGAAAACTTTCAAACCCTCTGGATGCAGTTCAACGAATTTCGCACCATGCGACAACATTTTTTTGACCATGTCATCGGTTTTTGCTAACACTTGTAAAATTTCAGCATCTGTAGACAATATGCTGCAGCTAAATTTTCCATAGACACGTTTCGTCATTTTCAAACCTCTGCCTTGCTTATCGAAGATAAAGCCTGTAAACTTTGTACCATCTTCAAAACGATTCAAAAATAAAGATGCTGGTGTCAACACCAAAAGGTGTTTCCCTTCTACATACCGATAGTCCGCAACTTCTAAATCTGGAAAATCAGTGCCCGTAGAGACTGCAATATACATCTCTTTTTGCTCTTGGCAAAATTGTTCGATAGGCACTTTCATTTCTCCAATAGGCAATCTATTCTTCATCGCCTCTTTTGGACTTGGCCCTGGTCCTTTTCCTTTTTCATTGTGATTCATTTTGTAAATCCCCCTTTTCACTTCCCATATACTGGATATAACCTTTGCCATCAATACAGTTAGTTTAGATAACTGTATTGCAATATCATCATACATCACAAAAAATTAGTTGTCAATAACTTTTATATATTTTGATAAGCAATTGATAATTTTGTATGTTCGTACAAAAAACACCTTGTATATACAAAATCACAAGGTGTTTTTTATAAATCAATTGCATAGATTAGGTCAATTTTATTTCACCCGTACATAAATCATGGTATTTCCCTTTCAATTCTAGTAATGTTTCATGACTGCCTTGTTCTATAATTCTCCCCTGTTCGAGTACAATAATCAAATCAGAATTCCGAACTGTAGACAACCGATGTGCAATCACAAAAGTTGTACGATTCACCATTAGTCGTTGCATTGCTTCTTCAATTTGACGCTCCGTTCTTGTGTCGACAGAGCTTGTTGCCTCATCTAAAACCAAAATGGGTGCTTTGGAAATGACCGCTCTTGCAATATTTAACAGTTGGCGTTGTCCCGCACTCAAACTGCCACCATCACCATCTAGTAGTGTATCATATCCTTTTTCTAGTCGCCTGATGAATTTATCTGCATTGGCAGTTTTTGCTGCGGCAATGACTTCATCGTCGCTCGCTTCCAACCTTCCATATCTGATATTTTCTCGAATGGTGCCAGTAAATAAGTGTGTATCTTGTAAAACCATTGCAATATTTTTACGCAAAAACTCTTTTTTGAGATCACGAATTTCCATGCCATCGATTGTAATTGTGCCACCTTGGATTTCGTAAAAACGATTGAGTACATTGGTAATCGTCGTTTTCCCCGCACCCGTCGAGCCAACAAAGGCGATTTTCTGATTCGATTTTGCTGTCAAAGACAAGTCGTGCAAAACAATTTTGTCTGGGTTGTAGCCAAATTCCACATTAGAAAACACAACTTCACCTTTCATCTCATCAATTGTGGTTGCCATTTCTTGATCTGGAGTTTCTGCCGTTTCATTCATCACAGCGAATACCCGTTCCGCTCCTGCAAGTGCTGAAAAAATGGTATTGACTTGCATAAAAATATCATTGATGGGACGAGAAAAACTTTTAGAATAGCCAAGGAAAATCGTAAATCCGCCGACATCAAATTTCCCAGCCACACACATCAAGCCCCCAACACATGAGGTAATGACATAGCCTAATTGGGCAATCGATCCCATAACTGGCCCCATGATTCCGCTCAAAAATTGTGCTTTGAAAAAATCATCTCGATATTCATCGTTGTATTTTTGAAATTGTGCAATCGTTTCTTCTTCGTGATTGAATACTTTAATGACTTTTTGCCCATGGATTCTTTCTTCAATATAGCCGTTGAGTTTCCCAATACTTTGTTGTTGTCCTTTGAAATGCTTCATTGATTTTTTAGAAATCGTCTTTGTAATTTTCGTAAAAATCGGTGTAATGAGCATTGTCACCAAAGCCAAAAACCAATTGGTGTAAAACATAATCGCAACGGTCGCCGCCAAAGTCACAACACCCGAAACCAAACTCACACAAGTCGTTGATAACATTTGATTGATGATGTCCACATCATTTGTGAAGCGACTCATCAACTCGCCATTTTGGTTGGCATCATAAAATTTCAGCGGCAATTTTTCCATAGCAACATACAAATCAGTCCTTAATTTTGATAAGGATTTTTGAGCAATTTCTAGCATAATTCTCGCTTGGATATATTGACTGATCACTGCAATCAAGTAAATTCCGCACATCACAGACAAGTTTTGCATCAGCACACTCGTACCGGCTTGCGAAATTAACCCATTCATAATCGGTCGAATTTGGTACGTCGCAAGTGTGGTAAACAAGCTGTTGATCATCACAAAAACCAAAGCCGTAATCAGCAAAAATTTGTGTTTCCCAAGGTATGACCAAAGTCGCAGAAATGTTTCTTTGCTATTTTTCGGTTTGACAACTTCTTGTCGCATTCCTGGAGGCCCCCCTGGTCTACCCATGCCCCCTGGTCCTCCACCACCAATCGGAGGTAAATTTGACATTTCTTGTGGTTTATTTTGCATGATTATACACCTCCTTTTTCTAATTTGCCATGTGGCGGTCTGTCATGTGGCGGTCTGTCGTGTGGTGGTCTGCCATTTGGCGGTCTGCCATCATTTGGTCGTTTCATTTTCTTTTTTTCTTCTTGTTTCTCTTCTCGGGCAATTTCTTCACCATCTTTTGTGACCTCAGCATTATCGACTTGAGAATTGAAAATTTCTTGATAAACTTTAGAAGTTTCAAGTAATTCTTCATGCGTTCCTACAGCTGAAATTTCACCTTCGTCTAGTACAACAATTTTATCTGCATGTTTGATAGAGGTAATTCTTTGGGCAATGATAATTTTTGTCATATCTTTCAAATCGTGTTGCAAATGCTTTCTAATTTTCGATTCTGTTGCCGTATCGACCGCACTCGTAGAATCATCTAAAATTAAAATTTTCGTTTTTTTGATCAATGCACGAGCGATACACATTCTTTGTTTTTGCCCACCCGATAAGTTGAGTCCCCCTTGGTGAAGTATAGCGTCATATCCATCTGTCATTTCTTCTATGAATTGCTTCGCTGCCGCAAATTCTGCATTTTGCTTGATTTCCTCATCGCTGGCATCCACTTTTCCCCAACATAAATTTTCTTTGATCGTACCTGAAAAGAGTAAGTTTTGTTGCAATACCATCGCCACCCCTTCACGCAAATTCCGCAAAGAATACTCCTTAATGTCGACACCATCAACAAGAATTCGCCCAGACGTCACATCGTACAATCTTGGGATTAGCTGGACAAAACTCGTTTTACCCGATCCAGTTGACCCCACAATCCCAACGGTTTCTCCTGAGGCAATGGTGAGATTGATATGCGACAATACATTTTCTTCTGAATTTTCAAAATACTGAAACGACACATTTTCAAATACCACCGCTCCAGAATCTACAGTTTTTTCAGGTTTCTTCGCTGTCAAATCAGAAATATCAATCGTTTCATCTAAGATTTCTGAAAGTCGTCTCACACTGACAAGCGAGCGAGACGCTTGCATAAACACATTCGCCACCATATTGACCGACATTAAAATTTGAGTCAAATATGTAATCATGGCACTGATATCACCGACTAAAATTTCGCCTCGTCCCAATGCTTGGCTACCAAACCACAAAATACAAATCGTTGCCATATTCACAGAAATTGTCATCAAAGGACTTTGTAACATATTGATTCGATACGCACCGAGTGCGGTATTTTTCAAATCTGCATTGACAGTTTCAAATTTAGCTTCTTCATGTTTTTCTCTCGTAAACGCTTTGATGACACGAATATTTAAGAGTCCTTCTTGAATCGTTGTATTGAGTGCATCTACTTTTTCTTGCAATAACTTAAACTTTGGAAATGCCAGATGTAAAATCACCCAAATAATCACAACTAAGATCGGCACCAACACCAAAAATATTTTCGACAGTGATGGGCTGAGTTGATATGCCATAATCGTTGAACCAATCAGCATACCCGCCGAACGAAAGATCATTCTCAAAAACATGTTGACGAGTTGTGCAATTTGCGTGATGTCGTTTGTCAGTCTTGTGACGAGCGAACCCGTACTGAATTTATCGATACTTTTGAATGAAAATTCTTGTATTTTTGAAAATACTTCATCTCTCAAATCGTGTGCAAAATTCGCCGAAGCTTTCATGGAGCAATACGCCGCCCCAACGCCTGTCGTCACCGCCATACACAAAGTCAAAATCATTTGTACCGCCAACATTAAAATTCTTGTTGTGTCATTTTCTAAAATTCCCTCATTGATAATGCGTGCCGATAACGTCGGTATTTGCACATCAGCGTACACTTCAAGCACCATAAATGCGGGTGTCATTACGAAAAATATCAAATACGGTTTGATGTGCTTCCAATATGTTTGCATTTTTTACCACTCCTTTTCTTCACTTTTCATCTTAAACTGTTTCTTGTTTTCCCTTGGGACAACCAACTATTGCTCCCCTAATTAAATATTGCCAAAAATGATTACTCTATGGGGAGCAGGCGACCGAAGGTCGCCACCCAAGAGATACTGCAAATTTAAGGTGAATGGGCGAACTTAAAGTCTTTTCTTTTTTTAAAAAATGGCAATATTTAGTTGGCATCTCAATATCATAGATAGCAGTAACCAAATACTCCTATATCCTCCAGATGTCACACAATATTTTATACCACTTCAAATTGTGCATTGTATAACTTTGCATACTGCCCATCCAAAGACAATAATGTTTCGTGCGTGCCAGATTCTATAATTTCACCTTGATCTAAAAGCACAATGCAATCTGCATTTCTCACCGTCGACAATCTGTGTGCAATGACAAAGGATGTTTTTCCTTTCATCAAGGTTTTCACGGAATTTTGAATTGCCACTTCTGTCAGTGTATCTACATTTGAAGTTGCCTCATCGAGTATTAGTACTTTCGCATCCAAAAGCATTGCCCGAGCAATGGTGATGAGTTGTTTCTGTCCTTGCGAAATATTGACTGTATTTTCTGATATCATCGTATCATATGCTTTGGGCAGTCGTTCAATGTGCGGATGCAAACCAATTGCTTTTGAAACTGTCAAGACATCTTCCATTGTCGCTTCCGACTGACCATACACAATATTTTCAAAGATCGTGCCACCAAATAACCATGCATCTTGCAACACCATTGCGTATGACGACCGCAAACTTTTTCTTGTAATATCTAGTATATCATGCCCATCAAATGCAATTGCACCCGATACAGGATCGTAAAACCGCATCAATAACTGAATCAAAGTTGTTTTGCCCGCTCCCGTATGCCCCACAATGGCGATGACTTGATTCTCTTTTCCTTCTATCGTCACATCTTTTAAGATTGTCCGATGTGCCTCGTAATGAAATGTCACCGACTCCAACGAGACATTGCCTTGCGGATTTTCTAGCACCCTTGCTCCCTCTCGATCAGGAATTTCTTCTGTTTCATCAATAAATTCAAATACCCGATCTGCCGCCGCCAAGGAAGCCTGAATGTCCGCCATAATCGTCGTAATTTCATTGACAATGCCAGTAAACATTTTGGCATACAATATAAAACCAGAAATTTCCGCCAAAGTAATTTGCTGTTGCAGGAGCAATAGGCAACTATGTACATACAATAGAGCTGTCGTCGCTGTCGTCACCAAAGTCAACGTATTGCGTAGCACGGCTCCCCCTAAAAATTCAGAATTATAAAAGGCCTTTCCCCAGATCCAATTCTTTTCACACAACTTTGCGACCACATTTTTTTCTTGCCCGTAAATTTTAACTGTTTTATGCCCTGTGATTTTATCTTCAATATATCCATTCAAATTGCCCATTTCTTCCGCTTTTGTTCTGTGGTATTTCCGTACTTTTTTTGTCCAGTAAATTCCGAACAATAATGACACTGGCACGGTGATAAAAAAACTACTCATCAACGTCAAGTTGGTGATTGCCATCATATAAAATGAGCCAATAAGCGTAATGATACTCGTCGAAAAACTCACATAATTTTGTCCGAGAGAACTAGATACCATATCCACATCATACGTAAATCGACTAATCACATCTCCTGTTTGGTGCGTATCAAAATACTGTACAGGCAATTTGTGAAATTTTTGAAACGTTGCTCGTCTCAATGAATGTCCAATGTTTTCACCAAATTTCATCATAATATACGACAGTAACATGCTCAAAAAATAAGACAATACATAAAAAAGCAACATCACCCACGCAAACCGATACACCGCTTTCAAGTCAATTTCCGACGGGGTCACATCAATCAATGCCACTGCATTTTCAATCAATTTTGGTGCCAATAAATTGAAATAATTCGATAAAAAAGTCAGGCATATCGCACCAAACAGTGCTGTTCTATGACCTTTTAAGTACTCGAACAATCGAAGAACCGTCGCTATATTTTCTTCTTTACTTCTTTTGATTGTCATCATCCTTGCATTCTTTTGCATTTTTTTATCCAAAATATAGCACACTCCTTTCTTTCTTTTTATGTATACAAAACAGAATCGCCCAGTTGTAGATTCGCTATTGTTTCATATAAACTACAATTTTGTAGGAGCTGTGCATGTGTCCCATTGGCAATCATTTTTCCGTTTTCAATGACAAGGATTTGTTCCGCATTCATAATCGAAGCAATTCTTTGTGAAACCAGTATCTTAGTGGAGTCACTATAATTTTTTGCCAATTCCTTTCGGAGTCTTGCATCTGTGCGATAATCCAATGCACTGGTCGAATCGTCTAGCACTAAAATATCAGGCGAATCTGCCAACGCCCGAGAAATCAGCAATCTTTGCTTTTCTCCACCGCTGATATTATGACCTCTGACATTGATTAAGGACTCATATTGATGTTTCAATTTCTGAATGAATCCTTCCGCTTGGGCAGATTTTGTCGCTTGCACAATTTGTTCTGTTCCAATCGTTCTACCAAAAGAAATATTTTCCGTTACGGTATCAGCAAAAATGATATCACTTTGGAATACAACACCATACATCGCATACAATTCTTCTTTCGTATAGGAATTGATGGGTCGATGATTGATAAAAATTTCGCCAGAGGATGGCTCATATAGCCTCAACAACAAATTGAGTATCGTCGTTTTCCCCGAACCTGTCGCCCCAATAATCCCTAGCATATCAGCTTTATTGACCACAAAAGACACATCGTCAAGTGTCACTTGCTCATCATATGAAAACGTCACATTTCTAAACTCGATATAGTGTTCACTGACCATTTGCTCATCGCTTCCAACGTATTCTTTCACTTCTTCTTTGAAAATATCTTCAATGCGAGTCGTCGCTGCTGCTGCCCTTGAAAAAGTAGTAAACATTTGACCGATATTCACCAAAGAAGTCAATAGCATTGTAAAATAGCTCATAAATGCAATGATGGTCACAGGGTCACTCTCTCCCACACTCACCCAATATCCACCAAAAAGCAACGTAGCGATCATACCCAAATTGACAATGAGTTTCATCGTCGGCGAACCCACTACAGCTACAATACCGGCACTCACATTTTTCTCACGCAAGGTATCATTGACTTTTTCAAATCTTTCTTCTTCATATTCATTTTTTGACAATGCTTGGATTACTCGAACCCCCATTACATTTTCTCGAATCGTTTTGACCAAGGTATCATTGGCTTTTTTCGTCAAACGAAATCTTCTAAAAGAAATGGTCGTCGTAAAATAGACCACAATTGCAATCAAGGGAATCGCTACAAACATAATCACCGAAAGTTTGATATCAAGGATTGCCACCGAAGCCAGACTACCAATTAAGGTAATCACCATCTTGATTCCTTTGGTCAACATTTTTGTGACAAACATTTGGAGTGTGCTGATGTCACTCGTCAGTCTTGCAGTCAAAGAAGAAATCGTGATTTTATCTACTTGTTCACAACGAAAACTACATGATTTTTCAAATAAGTCCACTCTCAAATCATTGGCAAGTGCAACGCCGAGTTTGGCACTCATATGTGCCACAAATAAACTCACACCAGCCGCTGTCACAGCAGAAAATAACATAATACCGCCCCAAATAAATAAGTCAAGACTTGAATTTTTGGGCAAAACTTCATTCACCATATGGACAAAAGCCATAGGAATCACCAGTTCCACTCCTGTCGATGCGATTTTAAAAATCATGATACACACAATCAGCCATTTATAATTTGCACAATAGCTTTTACATAGATTCATATGCCCTCCATCACTCGATCTCATTCATATCTGCAATCAAAGCTTCTTTATTTTTTTGCATTTTATCTAACAATCGTGCCAGCGTTTCCAATTCTTCCGCAGTAAATTCATTGAAAATATTTTCGGATAACAACTTCATTCGGGCATCAATTTTTTTCGCAACCACCTCTCCATCCTCTGTCAAAGTGATAATGTTTTCATTATTCAACTCCCCACTTTCTCTGCGAATGAACTCTTTTTCCAACAATTTTTTCATAATTTCAGAAACTGCTTGAGCTGAAATATTCATTGATTTCGCAATATTTCTTTGATTCAAGCTGCCCTGTGTGAACAATAACCATAATGTCATGCGTGTAGCAAAAGACATTCTTCCACCTTTTTTGCCGTCTTCTTTTCCGTGACAATGCTCATGATGTTCCTTCTCTTTCTTCTGGTGTCCGTGTTTTTTGTAATGCTTTTTGCCTGTTTTTAACATTTCAGATAGTTGCAAAAATTCCATCAGTATTTCTTGTTCCATAGAATCACTCCTTCAAAGTAACAGTATAAATATTTTGATACCAGTATAACACGCATTTATATTCGTGTCAATATATTTATACCAAAACTCTCATTTCCATTACACATACCTCAAAGGACCTATCAAATATTCTAAAGAATCGCAGAGAAGTTTATGAAAACAGAAAAGAAAGAGATCCAAAGCGTTGGAAAGGGCGTAAAACGAGAGATTGGACTCTGCCAGAATGCGTATATCTCAATCCGCCGAAGAAAATGGCGGCAGCGTAGCTGCTTTGCGTAGCAAAGTGAGTTGACCATCGGAAATATCATCGGGGCTTTGGAAAGATTGGTACTAGAGGTTTTCGGAGGTTGCCAATTTACAGTTCCGATTCCTACCGCAATACAATCTCTATCTTAAAATTTTCTTTACAGACAATCCGCCAAACGCACGCATACAATTCCTCTTTTTTTATGCCAACTGCAAAAATACTTTCCTCTTCCCGAAAAAGCACGTGCAATCGTTCTTTCAGTTTTTGCAACAAAACATCGGAATTTTTTCTAAATGACAGATACGCCTCTTTCGTAATTTCATTTTTTGCATACACTTCAAATTGTTGTTTTCGCTTATTCTCTTCTGATTTGATGGCAGATTGAAGCACACGCACATCTTTTTTTATCCCTTGCAGTTCCCGTTCTTTTTTTCGTAGGAGTAAAACCGTTCCACAATTTGCAAACCATTTTTCTAAAATGGAGTGTATGACCGCCTCTGGCAAATTCGTTTCGTTTGTGCAGTATGCCCCCATGTATTCACGGTTCGTTTTGCATACGTATTTCCCTGATTTTTGCAATCGAAAATTTTTTCTACACGTCCCGCACTCGATTTTCCCTTGTAGGGGATCGTATATTTTTCTTTTTTCAGCAAAAGATACATGCTGATTTTCTAGTGCAATGGCAGACAATCGTTCTTTTGCGAGGGCAAAAACACGTTCAGAAACAATTGGCGAATGTGTATGTTTGACTATGAGTGGCGGTGCTTCTGCCCGACAATTTTTCTTGCGACTGCTTTTGTTTTGCACAAGATGACCGAGGTAGACTTCCGAGGACAACATCTCTTTGACGGTTTTTTGTTGCCACGACATACTGACTCGATTGTTATTTTTTGGATTTTTCATTTTCCGATATTGTGTTGGTGTAGGGATTTCCCTTTCATTGAGCATTTTACAGATTGCATAGACACTCTTCCCACTTACAAACCAATCGAAAATCATAGTTACAATATTTGCTGTCTCTCGGTCGATTCGTAATTGTTTTGGATTGTCTGTATCTTTTTCGTAGCCATATGGAGCAATAGAGCCGATGAATTTTCCGTTTTTCGCTTCTTGTTGCTTTGCTAGTTTTATTTTTTTACTCGTTTCAATTGCATAAATTTCATGCACCATACTCTTGAGTACGACTTGCAATTCCAGATGTGTCGGTATTTTTTGCGTGTCGATTTTGTCATTGACGGCGATGAACCGCACTTTTTTCTCTGGGAAATATTGCTCCAAATAATACCCAACTGCGACGACATTCCGCCCCAGTCTCGATAAATCTTTCACCACAATGCAGTCAACCTTTCCTTGTTCAATGTCTCGCAATAGCTGTAAAAATGCAGGTCTATCGAAATTTCTGCCGCTGTATCCGTCATCACGATACACACGTACGAGGTGCAAGTCGTTCTTTTCTGCGATGTGGTATTTACATTCTTTGATTTGGTTTTCGATGATGTCTTTTTCTTTCGTATCTTTGCTATTTTCGACGGACAATCTCGCATAAATTGCTGTTTGGAACCGTGTATGTTCTGGCACAAAGTCACCCCCTCTTTTTATTTTATTGAACTACCAATTAAATCTTTCCTAAAAGAAGGTGACAAAAATGCAAGCGGGCGACCACAGGTCGCCCCTACATATTGATATTTCATGCTTTTTGTAGGAAACTCTGATTCTATGGCCTCCCACTCTCGATAAAACGATAATTTTGACAATATGTAGTTGGTATCTCAATATGGTTCTACCAATTGAATATTGCCTAAAAAAGAACTCAAAAAAATCCTCAATTACACAATCGTAATCGAGGATTTTTTCAAAGATTAATTGCCAACTTCAAAATCTCAGTCCCTTGTTGGAATTTTTCATTATAAATTCTTGTGCATTTTTCAAATTTACAAAACAACTCTTTTGCTTCCTTTTCGTTTGTATACACTTTCCAGCACCCCAAACATTTATGTCCACGTCCTTTGTTTGTGATAAATGCCTTCACATCAGGGAGTGGATACCCCAAAAATACACCGATTTCATGCGGAAAATCTGCATATAACAAATGCGATTTCAAAATATCAATACAGTTTGCAATCAGCGTTGTTTCATAGCCATATGTACATAAAAATTCTTGAATATCTGCTTGTTTCAAAATTTCTTCGAGCTTATTTTTGCGGTATACATAGATGAGAGCCATGCCTTCTTTCAGTCGAAGAATCTGAAAATACAGCCCTTTTTTATTCAACAAATGATTATATTTTTTGATTTGTGTATGTAATTGTTGTTCTGTTTCATAATGACACGAAAAAAGATTTGCAACTTTTAACCCAGCCAAGGTTGGCGAACAAAATTTGACCAATAACTCTGACGACAAGACGACACCTCCATTTCAGATCCAAAACCAAAAATCTATATTATACGCTAACGTTTGTTTGTTCTTCTAAAATTTCTTTCAATGCTGTGATTGAGCTTGAGTGCGAACGCACCACATTTGCACATGTACCATTGACTGCGGACAATGCAGAATGTACCATCTTATGCGAAACTGTGCTTGTGAATAAAATCAAGATGTCAGGACTTCCGATTTGTTTTCTCAAAGACCCCGACGGTTGTGTGAATACTTTTGCTTTGCATTTGTACTTCTTGCATAGTTGTTTGTAATTGTTGACCATGCATTCATTTCCACCGATAATTGTAATACTCATATGAAAAACCTCCTAATTGTGTTTTGATTTACTTTTCGCTCCTATATAGTTAGCTTCAACTAATATATTACTAAATTAGCATAAACTAACTATTTTGTCAAGTCTTTTTTGAAAATAAGTGAAATTTCTTATTTTTCGATATCTAAAATTGGGCGATAGCGTGGACAATTTAATCAAAGCAGAAGATCGAATTGTTCCTTACTTGTTTGTATCCACATATGATACGACTGCGACTGCAAGTTATACGTACAATAGTGCAAGCGGTTCAAGCCCAACAACGACTGACATAACAACAGATTCTACTTTCGTGCCAACGATTTGAATCCAAAAGCGAGTGCAACTCGTGCAGAAATGGCTGCAATTATGATGCGGTTTATTTCTAATTATTGCTCCCCCAATTAAATATTGCCAAAAATAAGTACTCTATGGGGGAGCAGGCGACCAAAGGTCGCCACCCAAGAGATACTGCAAACTTCAGGTAAAT
>JAWXUZ010000063.1:0-15533 GCA_044425835.1 Bacillota bacterium
CATTTTGCCCATTGGCATTTCTCCAGTTGGCATTTCGCCCATCGGCATTTCGCCCATCGGCATTTGTCCCATTGGCATTTCACCCATCTGCATTTGATCGCCACCGCCGCCAGTCGTTTCAGGCTTGTACGCAATGCCATATGAATTGCCATAATTTCTCTGCAAAAATGCTTCTTCTATGGCTTCCACTGCCAAATAAAGACCAAACGCTTCGCCATTGACAGAAACATTCGTATAATTGACAAGCGGTGACGCCACACCAAATTCACCCATTAACGTATACGCCATGTAATCTTTCATGAACGTATTGTCTTGAATGATGTTATTCAAAGCGAGTTTGTCCAGACCGTAATACGTTTTCGTTTTGTCGTAGTGGTCAAATTCAATTTTGAAACTATAGCGATCGGAATCGCTCGATTGGACTTGTTGCAGAGAGCTATTGCCCTTTGCACGAATGGCAATATTTGAAAATCGCTCGCCATTGATCAACAAATCACAAACGATATATTCTTTGCTTGAAGCAGTATCTAGTAAATTTTGCCAAGCCGTCTCATCTACAATAATGTCAATGGTGTTTACGTTCAGTTCCGAAAAAAAATGTTGTTCATAATTATTCGACTCAGCGGAGGTGATTCCAAACGATTCACTCTGCATAAACACAAAAGAAATGGCAAAACAAAGCAATACGAGGACACCGCAAATTTTTTCTATATGTTTGCTGTGTAACATAAAAAACCTCCAAATTAGCCCATGTATTCTCCATTGTAGCTGACCAAAACTGCGTTATTGACACCTTCTAGGTCTGCAATTTCATTGATGAAATCTGTGTTTTCACTCGTCATGCGAATTTCCACATTTAAGTCAATCGCCCCTTTGCGAGCCGTTTTGCTTTTGATGACACAACGTTTTACTTTTTGTTCTAACAACTTCATAACAGCCAATTCGTGTTCATGTGAATCACAAGAAACCACGACCATATATGGATTTTGGTGTACTGTTTTATTGACAAATCCAATAAACACAAGCCCGATGAACACACTGCCAAATACTGCAAGCGGAATCATACCCGCCGCCAAAACGATGCCGACTGCTATCGACCAAAATAAAAATGCAATGTCAAGCGGATCTTTGATTGCCGTACGAAAACGCACAATCGACAACGCACCGACCATACCGAGCGACAACACAACATTCGATGTCACCGCCAAGATGACGAGCGTTGAAATCATAGTCAGAGCCACGAGTGTGACACCGAAATTTGAGGAATACATCACTCCCGAGTAGACTTTTTTGTATACAAGGAATATGAAAAGCCCCATACCAAATGCCAAAACAAGGGCAATTGTCATGTCAAGAATTGTGACACTACTTACATTTTCTAAAAAATTTGATTTGAATACATCATTAAACGTCATTTTATTTCTCCTTTTCTTTTACTTCACTAATTGAACATACTATTGCTCCCCAAATTAAATGTTTCCCAAAATAAGGCGGAAGTCATGTAAACAGGTGACCAAAGGTACGCCCCTACACACTGATATTTTAGGCTTTTTGTAGGGGCGACCTGTGGTCGCCCGCTCTCGATAAACGATAATTTTAGCAATATTTAGTTGGTACCTCGATAACGAACCGTTCACCCATACACACGACAAGCCGCATATTTGGAAAACGCCGCCGATTTTCTCCCGTGCAATTGCACCATATCCCGAACGAAATCCGGAAGATATTCATCCCATTTCACTTCGAGTATGATCACCTTGTCTCCAGCAGGAATCGTTGCACAATCTGGATTTAAAAAATCAATGCTAGACAGTCCCGTACGGATATCAGAATCCAGTGTGATTCGTACATTCCCAGCTGGGTAAGTAAACGCTTCCCTCGTATAATCTACGATGGTTTTTGGCAAAAGCCCTGTGTGTTTCATCTTAATATATAGCTCACGCAAAAGCTGTTGCTCATGGTGTTCCATAAAATCAATGTCACCCTCGATTACTTTTTTGACTTCTTCTTCGCTCATTCTCGCACTGACTTTGTTGCACAACCCACTCACTTTGCTTTTTTTCTCCAAACGAATAAAGTCATTGCTTAAGTCATACGAACGAATGCGAAATTTCTCTCTGTGGTTGACACCGTCAATTTTTTCTCGCAAGGCCTTATCGAAAATCGTATCGAAATATAAACTGCGTATTTTGTATTTGCCATTGTCTCCGTTTTTGTCTGGAAATACAGTGCATTGCAATCGATTTCTTAACATGAGGTAGTCAAATTCTGTGATTTCATGTTTGAATTCATGGCGAAATTTCATAGAGTCGCCTCCTTTCATTAATTAATAGCATATTGTAAACGCTTTATTTTTGTCTTTAAGAAGATAAAATTGCTTAACGAAAACTTTACAATAACCATCTTAAAATATCACGTTTTCATTTCAATGTCAATGTAATCTATGTGAAATCCCATGATTTCAAAAAAATACCAATATTTAAATAAAATTGTAAGAATATACACAGAAAATCATTATGAAGATTTCATATAAATTACACAATAATAATAAAGAAAAATTGATAAATCAAGCTTTTTGAACTCATCTTTATTCCAAGAAAACCATTTCACACCACTTGTAATTATTTCTATAATTATAGTCGATTAAACTAAAAAGTAGTACATCTAAGCGGTTAAAATCTCGTTTTTCTGCGTCATCGTCGCTCGACGGGGCTTTTGCCACGACTCGACTCCTCTTCCTTGAATAACGAAATTTTATCTCGCTAATCTGTTAGTACTTTTTAATTGAATCAACTATATAGTCAATATGAATTTTTTTCATCAAAAAACACCAGTGGTTTGTAACACTTTCGTTATTAATATACAAATATACCAATATTTTACAATGGTGACCTCATTTTTTTTACTAAATTCGATATAAGTTAGTATTGAAAATTCTTATAAAATATGGTAAAATAAATTAAGAATTATGTAATGTAAAGTTGAAGAATGGGGGTGAGAGTATGGGCAATCAAGTGCGTTCTAAAAAACCAACTGGTATGAATTTGAATATCTTTCATATTTTACTGGCACTTTCTCTAGCCTCTCTACTATTTTTGACTGTGCTTCTCAACCAAAAACAGACAATCGTCGATTCCGAAACGGCGGTCATTGCCCAACTTGATTTGATCAATTCCAACCTCCAAAGGGCTACAAAACTCGAACTAGAAGACAACCAAGACGACGACTTACTCTTACTAATTAACGAGATGATGCGAGACATCTTTTATTCCGATGACTACACCCATTATTTCGCAGAACAACACCAATATTCTCATCTCTTTCAAGCATACGAACTCGAATATATCACTTTCATGCAAGCAATCACCGATTATCGTACCAATGGCGACCGTGACGATTTTTTTGCTGTAAGCGAAAATCATTATACTGTTTCGTATGGCATAACGAAAGAATTGGCCGTGCATATCGAGGATTTGACAGAAAAAATCGATTCGATGACGACAATTTTAATTGTAAATATCGTTGTTGTGGTATTATTGTTGCTTCAAATTGCACTTTCCACACACCATGAATTGAAGAAAAACAAAGCACTTACCGAAGAAATTTTCCTCGATACCTCGACAGGTCTATACAATCGAGCGAAGTGCCAAGAAATATTGAAACAGACAAACTTTGGACATGACAAAGAACGTGCCATCATCATTTTCGACTTAAATGATTTGAAAAAAACAAATGACAATCTTGGCCACCGTGCCGGCGATGATTTGATTGCTAGTTTCGCCGCACAATTAAAAGCGGCGACAAACATCTCGATGCACGATATTTTCGTTGGGCGATATGGCGGTGACGAATTTATGGCATACCTCGATTCTGTGCAAGAAAAAGACGTGCAGAGTTACCTTGATGAAGTCGAAGCACTTCTTGACAATTTCAATAAAACGAGTCACAAACCGTTCTCGCTTTCCTGTGCAGCAGGATATGGCATCACCACCCCCGACACGAGAGAGAAAACCATGCGTGCATTATTTGATGAAGCCGATGTAAAAATGTATGAAAATAAAATTGCAATGAAAAAACGCAAGAGAGAAGAAGAAGCACGCCAAGGTATTGTGGAAGAAAGTACTGTTGAAGAAGGTATTGTGAAAGAAGAAGTTGCAGACAGCAGATTGTGAGATATTTTTTAAAATTGCGTGAGGAGAATGGCGATGAAAGACGAAAAAACAATGGGCATCGAAACACTGAAAATGAAAAATAAATACACAAACAATCCCAATCGCAACAAAGCGTTCTCTATTTTGATGCAAGATATGATTGAATTTTTTGATGTAGACAGAATATTTATCGGTATGAAAAGTATATTTGAAAATGAATGTACGCCAATCGTTGAATATTTGAAAAATAAAAAACCCCGTGTCTATGGCGAAGTTATGGATTTTGAAGGGTTTACGAAATTTGCTGCCGTTGATATTTCAGATGCAGAGCAAAATTATATTGATTTGTGTAAAAAAAACAACTACTTCACTGCCGATCAAAATGAAGAACTCGATGCGGTGTTGAGTGCCATCGGGTATTTGCCTTCCCCATTAGGACCACCCGAAGAACGACTCATCTATTCTATTCGCAATAAGGAATCTTTTTCTTTTTTGGTTTTTGGGCGATACGAAAAAAGGGAGCAACCATGGTCAACAGAGGAGCAAATGTATCTAGGGGATTTGCAAGATTTTTTATCCCTGAAAGTTTCCGTTTGGACGCTTGAAAGTCGCTTATATAATGAAATGCGTATGAAAGATAAGATTGTAGAAAATGAAAATATCCCGATTTGTTTGGTGGAAACAACTGACAATCGTGTCATTTACTACAATGATCATTATGAGGAGCAAATGCCAAACGTCCATTTGGGCATTTGTTACGATGACTTATTTGATAATGCAGAATCGACTGCACTGCTTTCAGATTCGATTCGTCTGCAAAAAAAATCGGACGGCACGAATCATTATTGGATCAAAAAAAATGTGCCTTTTGATTTGAGTGATGGGACAGAAGTTTGTATGGTCTACACCAAAGATACCGAGGAGTATATCAAAGAGATGGCGGGTATTGATTTGCTCACATCTGCATACTCTTTGCAAGGATTTAGCGAACTGTTCCACCATCTAGTCAATGAAGATATCGGAAATCATATGCTATGCACTTTAGACATTGACAAATTCAAATACATCAATGACCAATATACTTTTGCAGTAGGGAACCAACTCTTGCAACAAGTTGCAAAAGTACTCGAATCGTTTGTCAGAAGAACGGAGTTTTTTTGCAGAATCAACGAAGATAAATTTGCTTTCGCATTGCAGTGTGATACTGAAGAAGAAGCACAAGCAAGAATGAACCAACTCTTCGCTTCCTTAGAAAAAATGCAACACGAACATTTTTTAGAAATCAATTTGATTGTCATTTGTGGCATCACTGTTTTACATAAAGATAAGCCGCTCAATTTGTTGCTCGATCAGGCAAATAGTGCAAGAAAAAATGCCAAAGGATCACACAAAAGCACTGCCGCCTTTTTCGATAAAGAAGCAGAACAAAAAGTGATACAAGAAATATCGATTAGCCAAAGAGTCCCAAATGCCGTAAAAAACAAGGAATTTGTGCCATTTTTACAGCCGAAATTCAATTTGCGGACGTTGGAAATTTGCGGTGCCGAAGCATTGGTGCGTTGGTTGACACCGACAGGAATGATTTTCCCAGACCAATTCATTCCTTTATTTGAAAAAGATGGCTTCATTGATACGCTCGATTTCATCATTTACAAACAGGTGTTGATCCATATCAGGGAGTGTATCGACGAAGGCTTGCCTGTATATCCAATTTCATTAAATGTATCAAGAAATCATATCAGAAATAGGAACTTTGTGAAACAAATCATGGATTTGATTGAAAAATATGATGTGCCAATTGAGTTGCTTGAGCTTGAAGTGACTGAAAGTATTTTCATAGAAGATAGAGAAATGTTAAAATTCTTCATAGACAACATCAAGAGACCGAAAATAAAAGTGTCTATCGATGATTTTGGCAGTGCATATTCTTCCTTGCAAGTTCTAAAAGACATCGACATCGACATTTTGAAAATCGACAAAGGATTTTTAGATAATATTGATTTCACCGATTCGCATGTCTATACAAGAGATGAAGTCGTTCTCAAAAATATCATACAACTTGCGAGAGATTTGCATTGCCAAGTCATTTGTGAAGGTGTGGAGACAGAAGGACAAATCGAACTTTTGAAGAGTATTGGCTGTGAATATGGGCAAGGGTACGTCTTTGCAAAACCGATGCCAATTGATGAGTATAAAAGCACTTTTTTAAAAAAATAGTCCCGCTTTGATTTTTGAGGTGGGCGGATTATTGAACTTTTAATCACTTCAGACAATTCATTTTGCGTAGCAAAATGAATTGTCTGAAAAAATACCACCACGTTTCAATCGTCGGACTCGTTCGATGAGAAGGAACCAATACCCTCTCCCGTCGAAGGCGAAAACTCAAACCCCATCAACCCAATTGCAAACCTCACTTCATCTTAATATTGAGATACCAACTAAATATTGCCATTTTTTTAAAAAAAGAACAAACTTTAAGTTCGCCCATTTACCTGAAGTTTGCAGTATCTCTTGGGTGGCGACCTTTGGTCGCCTGCTCCCCCGTAGAGTACTTATTTTTGGCAATATTTAATTGGGGGAGCAATATCACTGCTTTTCCTTCACCCAACCATACCGAAAAAACGATGCAAAAATACACACATCTCCATTCTCGACACATTTTTTTCTAGCAATAAATCTCCATTGCCATCACCGAAAACAATCCCATTTCCCACTGCCCAATCGACAGCTTCCTCGGCCCAATTTGGAATTTTCTCTGCTTCCAATTCAATTTCAGCCACTGCTCCAGTAAAAAACTGTGACATTTCTTCCATCAAATTCAAAATTTTTCCGCCATACCCAATATCAGTTGCCCAGCCTTTTTTCAACGGATTTTCATTGATGCCAAGCCATTCCACATACCGTGCCACACCACGACTCACATAAGCAAAACGTGGATCGACACACGCAAGCGACAATTCTTCTGTATTTGCGTACGCTTTTAGATGCTGGATATGTGCAAGCACACCAAGGGCAATACTTGAAAACGAATTGCCACATGCCCCACCACCAACGGCACCCAAACCGCAAAAATTATTTTGTTCTTTTTTGACATCACCGCCGAATCGAAAAAATCCAGTTTCCAAACACGCTTGGGCAAAGGCCACGTCGAAACGAATATTTTCAAGCCCTGCATAATATTCATAACAGTAGACAATCGTTTCGATATATTCACTATCTAACACCGGATTTTTGATAGCAAGATATTCTTCGATCCGTGCCTTTTCTCCAGTGACAACCCCTTCGATTTTCACAAATTCTTCCGCAGTAGTAGCTGAAGTTGTAGTCGTAGCTGTAGTCAAATTCACACCAACACTTCGCAAATATGCCAATACCCCATCGGCATATGCTTGCCCAAATTTCGCTTGCAACTCCGCTGTCGCAATCCTCGCCACATCAGATACATTGTCAATAAATGCACACTCCGTAATGACAGACGGGCAATTGATTTGTCTCAAAAATCCAAAATAATCTACACCAACTGTATTCAAACGAGTTTTCAATCCCCTCGAATTTTGTCCAATCCCCACGACTGCCGATTCAATGGCTTTCCCGATTGCCATCGATTTTTCTTTGTATGTATTCGTCTGGTAAAACACTTCAAAACCTTTGCCACCGCCAGCATTTGTATGCACATCGACCGCTAGATCTGGTGCGTACGCATTGCACTCCTTGATTTCTTCCGCCAAAGGATCGTCAGCGTCACTCTCTCTCGATAGCAAAACGTCGATTCCGTATTTTTCCAGTTCCAATTTCATCGCTTTTGCTATCCCCAAATTGACATTCGATTCTTTGAGACCGTTGCCAACTGCTCCAGGGTCGCTTCCGCCATGCCCCACTCCAATAAATATTTTCATATCATCGCCCCCTAATTCTTCTTGAATTGACATTTTCTTTTTTTCTAATTCTACTTTTTTGAATTTACTTTTTTTGAATTTAGCAATTTCTTGTTTTACGATTTGATTTTCAAAAAATCGACTTCATTGTTGGTCGTCTTTGTCATGGAGTACTCGACTCCCGATGAAGCCACTCACTGCACCAACGGCTGCGGCTGTCACGCCCTCCATCTGGAAAAACAATCCCGCCACCGCAATCACAATCAAACCAACCAAAGCAATGCTATCGTTATCTATAAAATTTTTCATCATATCCCCCTCTTTCGATTTCGTTTTATGTGTCCGCTATCTTCTCTCGCATCGAGTCGTTCGTGGGCTCTTTTTGCACTTGCCTCAACATTGCCAAGCCTTGTCACAATATCGATATAATGCGTGTTGAGTCCTTTCACTTCTTCTTTCGTCTCTTTGACATCTTCTCTGATATGCTCCAAAATGACTTTGACTGTCGTCACTTCTTCGATGTCGTCTTTGTCGTCTTTGCTCTTGTCTCGCCCCAAAGAAACGAGGCCTTGGTACACACCAAACACCACCGATACAATGGAAATTAGAACTGCAATTTCTATCGTCATACGCTCCCTCCTACTTCAACAAAATCTTAATATGGCTCGAATCGAGTCGTTCCATCACCAAATATCTATCGCCCTCGGTTGCAATGCCCTCAGCCCCAACATCACAAAAACCATCAACTGCACACGTCCCATCATCAATCACAATGAGTTTGCCCATGAGTCCAACGACGTCCCATTCGCTACGCTGTGAACGTGGAATGTACTTTTCGTCTTTGTTCATTTCTGGATTTTCTTTCATGTGGTATTCGTTTCTGATAATTTGCTTTTCGACTTCCTCCATCTCGCCATCTTCATTTTCTACGAGTTCAGTTTCGCTATATTCGACATCTTGCCATTCGCAAACCACTCGCCCGAAAATGTCTTTTTCAAATCGTCCTGACCATTCATCTTCTTGTGCATCACCAATAATCGAACCATTGCCACTAATGACACCAACAATGTAGCTGTCATCTGCATTTGCAAGTTGGATTTTACCTTGGCGAATGGTAACGAATCGCCCGATTCTATCTTCATCAGATGGATTGCCATCAAGCCATTCAAAGTATTCGGCATAATCGGCACCGCTGGAGTTGTAGGTACCGCCATAGACATATTTACTTGAGTCGATACGCAAACCATTAGTACCTGTTCCTATCCCTATTACAAATTTATCTGTATCATCAGGAATTTTGGGTTGATTTCCTATAGCCATGCAGTAACCATTTGAAGTACAATTAAAACCGATTGCCATACCTAAATAACCTGTCACAACATTACTTGAACCTATGGCTATACCATAACCATAACCTGAACTCACATCATTACTACACCCAAAAACAGATGTATTATTCCCAGTACTTACCGTGTTTTGCCCCCCACATATCGTTATCTTTCGAGATATGTCATATGATACAGCACTATTATTTTCCTCAACCTTATCATTCAACAATTTCCCTTGATACGCACTCAACGCAGAAGTCGTTGAAGTTGAAGTCAAACTATTCACCACACTGACTTTATTGCTTGTAATGGCAGAATTCAATACATTCCCCTGGTACGCACTCAACGCAGAAGTCGTTGAAGTCGAAGTCAAACCATTCACCACGCTAACTTTATTGCTCGTGATTGCAGCATTTAGCACCCGCCCTTGGTTCGCCGATAATGCATATTTTGTATCTGTTGACGTCAAGGAATCCACCACAATCATACCCATTGCCACATCTGTTTTTGTTGCCAACTCCTCATTGTTATAAATAATTTTATCACCATACACAAGCAAACCTCTCGTCAATTCAGTACGATTCCCTGCCACAATATGGATTGGCATCAGGTCTGTTTTGTCATAATAAGAATCTGTATTTTGACTCGATTGCAATATCAAAGCATGTGGTGTTTGCATACATGTGTATAAACCATTCGGCATTCTATCTGTGTCATACATAGTGCCTGACCATGTTGAAATTTTTGTACTACCGATAGTCGCACCATAAGACGTATATATAGAACCCCCTACTACATCGAGACCACCGCCTATTCTCACACTGCCACTAATCTCGCCACCCGCTTTGTCGTACTTCAAATCAAGCGACTCACTAATATCATTTTTTACTGATTCACTCAAATCGCTGACCGTTTCTTTTAGTCCACCGACTTCATCTTGTAGTTCACCGACTTCATCTTCTAGTTTCTCGAATTTCTCAAACGTCACGAAATTATCTGGATTCACTTCAATCAGCACATTTTCTGCATTTCCAACATTGATATAAAATTTATACTCAATCCCAGAAACCGTTTTCCCTGAATACATCGGCATGTAGTCTGCATTTTCTTCTACGACAGCCACACCGAACAAAATTTCTTCGCCGTCTGTTTTTTTTGCATAAATTCCGATTCCACGAATGTAATACCCCACAGTCAAATCTAAATTTTGCAAAGCAACAGACAGTGTCACCGTCGTTTCATCTGTACGCTCCACCTCTGAAATTGCAACTTCTTGCCTAATTTCTTCAAAAAATTCCAACGTTTCTGCCTCTGCTTCCGCATACAATTTTTCTGTTGTTTCCATTTTCGTAAAAAGAATCGCCACTTCATTTGTCATTGCTTCTGCGATTAAGCTTCTTCCTTTTGTCGTCATAATTAAACCCATATAAACACCCCTTTCAGTACTTCTTCAAGCCACCCTTATTTTTCATAGGAGTGGCTCAAATTCCTAATGGCTTCTAAAACTGCATATTGATTCCCTAAATTTTTATTACATCATCTCCATTTCTGCCATTACAATTTCCATATGATTGCTTGGAAAATTCGACATAAATAAAATGTCGGGAAACCAATCTGGTAACGCCAAAGGAAAGTCAATGTGTGGATAATTTTCCAAATCTGTAATGTCTCTCCATTGTTGTTTCACAACTTCCAACTCTTCTAAATGCTCCGCATATTTCGGTTGCAAATGCAAAGTATCTGCCACTGCAAAAAAGCGGTCTCGGTCTTGCAAAATTGCAAGCTTCATTCTTTCTTCAAAATTTGAAAAATCCATATCAAGAAATCCCCCCTATCAAGTTGCTTGTCATAGACGCTGTTGTCATATATGTGTTTGTTCCACCAGATAACGACCTTGTAAGTGTGCCGCCCGAATTGTTTGTCAATTTTGTAAAATATACATTCGACACCACACTACCATTGTAAACAAGTGCAATTCCTACTTTCGGAACTTCTAATGTCACTTGTACAGAAAGATGTTTGAGATTGTATACGACACTTACCATTGTTATAACACCAATAGTGGTTGAAATCGTTCCTTTAACGACCATATGTATATTATAGGCATATACTGTATCACATGAATTAATTACTCCATAGTACGAAACCTCTGTAAGATAAGCTTCTACTTCTGCATTAATTACTGTGATATTTTTACACGAATATGCAATAGAAAGTTTGTAATTCCCGTCCAATTTTGCATTTGCAGAAATACCTATGATAGCATTGCGAATTACAACATTTTTTAAATACATCAAAGCCGTTGCCGTCCTTGCAGTTGAATGAACTGTATTTATATAACATTCGATAGAAATATTCATGCTCACGTCATCGGCAGGCATTTCTACGTATCTTATACAATTATCGGTATCAAGTACTCGTACCCACTCATCAATCACAATAACCGCTCCACCCAAACAATCAAGTTGCTTCACCGTCATAGGAATTAAAAGCCCTGCTCCGTCATTTCTGACAAACCGCCCACCAACAAGGGCAACCCTTGTCGCACCTAGCCAATCTTCACTCAAATACATTTCCTCAAATTGCTCTTGCGTTGTGATGATTAAATCGTATGGTGTCAACACGTCTGAGGGTTGTACCAATTCGACAACCTCTTCCAAATTATCAATCTTATTTTCTGCATCTGTTAGACCCGTTTCCAAATCCACAATACGAGTTTGATTATTTGAAATTTCTTCATCTTGTGTCGCTTGTCCTGTTGTAAAATCAGTCGTTTTCACGTAATCAGAAAACATCGTTTTATCGGCTTTCGTATCCACCACTTCTTGTAAAACTTCTGCAACAGCAGAGGCTGTCACGTAGTCTGATTCGATTGTTCCGACTCGCTCTTGTAAATCTGAATCATCGTAAGCCGTACCTGATCCATCTCCAGCTGTGCCGTCAGTTCCGTCTGCTCCTTTGAGACTCAACAGCCAATCTGACTCACTTCCAGAAAATCCATTTTTCACTGCCACTTCATACGCTGAAAGTCCGTCTGCTCCGTCTGTACCATCTGCTCCGTCTACTCCATCGACACCATCTTTCCCATTTGCTCCGTCTTGCCCAGCGACTCCACTTCCGCCTACAATTTCAATTTTTCCAATTTCTTCAGCGACAAATTCTTTCGTTGCCAAATCGTCTAAATCAGATTCTATTGTCGACACTCGCTCTTGCAAATCTGAATCATCGTAAGCCGTACCTGATCCATCTCCAGCTTGCCCATCTGCCCCTTTGAGACTTAAAAGCCAATCTGACTCACTTCCTGAAAATCCATTTTTCACTGCCACTTCATACGCTGAAAGTCCGTCTGCTCCGTCTGTACCGTCTGCTCCATCTTTGCCATTGGCTCCGCTTCCACCAGTGCCTGTTTCCTCTCGATTTTCCAATTCCATCAACACACCATCAATGATTTCCATGTTGCGATTGATGTCACGAATGTCATAGTAATCTTCGTAATCTGGTTTCTTCAATTTGTAATTTTTTGTATATAAAGCCATACACCCAACTCCTTTCTTTCTTTAAAATCACTACACACAAAAGAATTCTTTCTTCCGCAAAATCGTCACGACACTACCAAAACGCACATTTTTTTCAACAACTCGCTTCGCTGTATTGTAAATTTCCGTCACAATATTGGCAGGCACCATCGACCAAATAATATCTTCAAGCACCTCAATTTGACTGCTCAACATCGTATTGACGTTGATTTCCATTTGGTAATTTGAAAAATCCGTCAACAATTCATACTCCCCCACACCAAAAATGGCATCGAGTTTCATACACAAATACCGCAAGGTATACGGCAAACCGTCGACACAGTAAGACAACACCCGCAAAATTCTTGCCGACAACTCATCGTAATCGTTTGGCAATAGTCCGAACAATTCTTCAAACCGTGCAATGCCATCTTCATTACAGCTCATGGCAAATTGATTGTTTTTTATCGTCTCACTTTCATCGAAAATCGCTTGGATTTCTGGAATTTCTGCCCTCATAATTTCTTGAATTTCACGGTATTCTTGCACGTATTGTGGCAAATGCGATAGTAAATTGATACTTCTAATCACTCGTCAACACCCCCAAAATCGGCACAACTCCCCCTGAAATAATGATGTTTTCATCTCCGCCATTGAGTTTCGTTTGCGAAATATCAAGTACCCCAGAAATGCCCATCACCAACGCTTCCATTTGTGCAATCCGCACAACGAGACTATCTTGCACCGCCCACTGCGTACGCAACTCCAAGAGATATTCTAAAATGACTTTTTCGATACTCGTTTTCATATTCGAGAACGAATGCCCTGTATCAAATAAAATATGCATCGAAATGTCAATTGCTTGTTCTGTCGCCGTTTCCACTGTCACGACATGTCCAATGGGAGCGAGTCCCACACCGTATCCATCTTTTGTCGGATCGATAATTTGCTGTACATTGTCGATTAAAATGTCACTGGCGATGCCAAAATCACTGCCAAGAATTGTCAATTTCACAGTGCCTCCGCCATTCCAAATGGGCGTGACTTTCGTCGCCCCGACACCGTCAATGTTGTTCGTTTTCTCAAGATAATCTGCCACGTTACCTCCAAAAGTATTGGAAGTAAACGACGTGAAATACCGCTCACGAAACGACTCTGTATCTTCTTCATCTTCCCCAGGAATGATCAGTTCCACAAGTTCAGCTTTCGTGAGTCCATCAATATAGCCAATTGGAATGAGGTTGCCAAAATTGCGATTGCCAATGACACCTGCCGACTCACACCACAGTAAATATTCAAATTCACCGATGCACTCCGTCACAATATAATTCAGCTCGCCTTGGCTAAATCTCGCCCCGATTGGAATCTCCATATTGAACACCCCACGCAAGACGGCATGTGTTGCTGGTGTTGGCGAAAGTCCTCTTTCTGTTGCACGGCGGATCAAATATTCCCTTGAGGCGGTGTCTGCAAACGTTTCTTTCAATATGACATCTAATTCGATGTACATGAGTTGCAATTCCAATGCACAAGGGGCAAGGGCATCGTAAATAATCGATCCCTCTCGCTTGTCAATGCTTGTTGGTACTTCTGCCAACATTCTTTGTAAAATACTTTCATACGTAATCGCTTCATACATCTAAATTCACCTCCCATTCTGTTTTCAGTTCTCCAAAAATCGTTTTCACGAGAAATTCCACGCACACCGTTTTTTTGCCAACGATATCGAATGTGAAATTTCCCACCGACTCAATGCGATTATCTTGCAAGAGAGCCTCTGCAATTCGTCGCTCCAATTCAGGACAAACATAAGACGTTGCTTTCCCGAACAAATCAACCAAAAGGATACCGTAATTCCATGAATAAATGCGATATTGGTATCGTCCTGTATTGAGTATTTTGAAAATGACTTGTTTCATTGCCTCCAATTCGTCTACATATCCGCTGATTGTTTTTTTCTCAAAGTTCATTTTGTAATTTCGGCTTGGTTGCGTAATCGTCGCAACACTTTCGCCAAATAATGTATTTGTACTTGGAATCATTCCTCCACCACCCGATCCATTACTAAAAATTTCTGTCCACCTTGCATTCGCAGAAGCAAGACTTTTTCTTCGAGTTGCAAAGCGTTATGCACCGTCATTTCTTTTTCGCCTCGCACTGCATGCGTATGCTCCAGATTGCTATTTGCCACAGCAGAAGTCACACCGTGCGTATGTGATGGGTCGCCCGCAGTTTCTACTCTGGTGTCCACAGCGTGGGTATGCTCCGTTTCGCCTGCTGGTTCTGAGTCCCATTCCATACTGACTTTTACTATGTGGTCTGTCACATTACGAGACAAAAGAAGCTGTGCCATACTTAAAATCAGACGTTGCTCCACCGTAATTTCTAGTGGTTCAGTTGATGTCACTGTACCAAATAAAATGGCAGTGGGTTGTGTCATTTCTACGGCTTCTGTCGATGCTATCTGTAGTAGTTTGACTAAATCACTTGCATTGCTCATGCACTCACCTACTTTCTTTTATTTAAAACCTTGGGGCTTTGCCCCCACCAAACACCTTTGAAAAATGGAGTTATTGATATTCAGGCTTATTGTAGGGGCGACCTGTGGTCGCCCGCTCTCGATAACACAATAATTCGGGCAATATTTGATTGCCACCTAACACC
>JAWXUZ010000064.1:0-15483 GCA_044425835.1 Bacillota bacterium
TGATTATGTCAATTGGTATAATACTAAGAGGTTGCATGGGAGCTTGGGCTATGTTGCTCCCTGTGATTTTGGAGTTGTAGTTCGATAAAAATTTGTACAAAAAAGGGTTGACAATCCAAATACGACAGGACCTCTTTTGAAACAAACCATACCACGGTCAGCTTCTACGTTGGCATTCGCTTGCAAAATCACAACTTCCATTGGCAATTCCACTTTGATTGTGTCGCCTGTTTTCACATCAAGGACAGCGTATTCACCAGCTTTGACTGTCGCTCCATTGATTGTTGGTTTTTTGCACCAAGACGGAATTCTGATTTTCAATTTTTTATTTGCGATTGCATCGACTTTGATTTCCACATTGCCGTCCCAAGGATAATTTGTTTTCATAGAAATTGCAGTCGTATCGTCTTTATAGTCACAGCTCGCAAACAAATTCACGTAGACTTCGCTGTCATTTTCGCCGTAAATCCAACGACCAATTCCCGCCATCGTTCTAAATAATTGCGGTGGGCAACACCAACAAGTAAACGTGTGCCATCTGCGGTCGGCTCTATGTGTGTATTGTATCGGCATTTTGTTAGAAATCGGTTCATCGACTCTATATGCCAAAGGATTGGAATAGAAGTATCTCGTTAAGTTGAGATTCGATCCCGAGATTCCTGAATTATGTAGGATTTGTTCTGCCATGTCGCCGTATTTCGTATCACCAAGTACAGCAAGCATACGCATGCACCACATCGCCGCACCGATATTGGCACAAGATTCATTGTACGCCACTTTGTTTGGCAAGAAATATTCTGCGGAGTGGGATTCATGCGTTTCGTCACCACGTTCTGAGTAGCCAACGAAGTCAGGACACACACCACCTGTAATATAAATGCGTTTCGTAGTGAGGTCAGTATAAATCGTTTCGAGTGCATTGATCAATGCTTTTTCGCCAGTTTCAGCGTAGACATCCGTTGCCCCTGCGTACAAATACGTCGACGTCACAGCGTGACCAGTTGCAGTCGTTTCTTCTCTGAGAGGGACTCTGTCTTGGTTTTGGTCTGTACCGCCCTCCACACTACCACGCATGTTGACGAAAATTTCTGCTAGTTCAATGTGTTTTTTGTCTTTTGTGACTTGATACAGATCAGAAAGACCCATAATTTGACTTGGGTTGAAACCGAAATGCCCCAATTCTTTTGGGTATCCAGAGAATACCTCATACAAATACGCCGCCAAGCGTTTTGCACATTCAAGCATTCGGTCATCGCCTGTCGCTCCATAATGGGATACTGCGAACGTAAACAAATGCCCACAGTTGTATAATTCGTGGTGGTTTGGTCTTTGCCATCTGTCTAATTTATTGATCGTTCTTTGTGTGTTGAGGTAGCCGTCATCTTGTTGGCTTTTCAAAATCCACGGGATATATTTGTCTACGACTGCTTTTACTTTTTCGTCTTTCGTTGTTTGGTAGATGTGACAGCAAGCTTCTAGGAATTTATAGCAATCGCCATCCGACCAATCGGATCCGAAAAATTCGCCTTCAACCTCTCCTGCTTGTATGCCGAAATTGAGCAAACGAGCGGAGTTTTTTTCGTTCAAAAGTGCCTCTAATTGGCTTTCGATGATTTCCATATAATTTTCAGTTCTATGTCCCCAAAATCCACTTGTGAGGGCAGTATTTTCGATTTTTGCTAAATTGAATTTACGATATTCGTTCATGTCCAACGCTCCTTTTGTTGTGTGGTTATACTAATCTCTGATAGAAATTTTAAAAATAAGGGGAAAGACCTTGAGACGCTGTCTCAAACTCTGCAAACTTTTAAAAAAGTTTGACCAAAACTTTATCTTTGCTAACCTTAGTACATGTAAATTTTATATTTTTGGCAATATTATTCTTCGGTCAATTCTTCTTGAAATGGAACTTAAATTCCGCCTCCAACTCATTTTGTGCGACCTGATATTTTTCTACAAGTTGTGGCCCGCAACTACCCGATCCAATGCCTGACATTTGTCCATCCAAGCAAACAACTGTATAAGGGCTTTCTTCCAATTCATAATTATGTGCTTTTTCTTGTAATTCTTCTTGTGTATAATTTGATACATTCGCTGAGAAATTCGCTCCGAAAATTTCGATTTTCATCTGATCCGATTGAATGCCAAGAAAGTCACAGCCATAATGACTGCCGTTTTCTTGCGGACGAATATAATCCTCGTGCATTTCTTTGACTGTCGTTTCAAACAACGCTTTGTAACAGTAATTTTTCTTGTCGATATAACTTTCGTGTGGCCCATAGCCGTAGTAGTTGACTGCCTGATGTTCTTTTGGCAAAAACATACGCAAGCCAAAACGAGGAATCCACGGGAAGATTGGATCTTTTTTGCCATCAATTTTCACGTCTAAAATCCCATCAGCAGACACCGTCCAAACCGATTTAATAGAAATGATTTTTTGCAAATAAATCGGAATCAAGCACAAATCAAACGTGATTACAGCTTTGTCGCCTTGCAATTCCATTTTCGATTCGTAGACCTTCGTTTTCACACGGTCATAGCCCACTTCAAACCACTGCATTTTCACACGACGGTCATTGTCAAGAGGAACTCTCCAGATGTTGTATTCCATCGGTTTTGCGATACAATGATTGCCGTAGAACTGCACTATTTTCGGCACACCTAAAAATTTATCAAAGGCATACAAAAACGTTTCACTACGTACAATCCACTCAAAATCAGTTTCTTCCAAAGTGAGTTTTTGAGCGTCCGCTTTCCGCTCCACTCCCCACACTTTTTCTTTGTACATCATTTGATCGAAGCCTGCCACATACCCTTTTTCTAGGAGTCCATCATCTTTTTTCAAGATATATTTCGTCAAAACATAGACATCTTCTCCTTTTGTATCAAATGGCAATTGGTACTCCGCAGATCCTTTTGCTGGAATGGACAGCGAAACAATTTCTGTCGATTTCAATTTTTGATCGACGTACAATTCCAACTGAATGTCATACAATTCCTCTGCATTGACAAAGTCGAGTTTGTTATGAAATTTCAAAACAGTATCAGAAATTTTTTCACATCGAATCGGTCTTGCTACATTTTTATGCTCCATCAAAGACGTATGCGGTCTGCGATCGGGATAGACCAAACCGTCCATGCAGAAATTGCCATCGTGCGGAAATTCGCCAAAATCCCCACCATAGCCGAATTTCTTTTTGCCCTCCGCAGTCTCACCGAGATACATTCCATGGTCGCACCATTCCCAAATAAATGCACCTGTGAAATATTTTTCTGAATACAAGAGTTCAAAATAATCTCCTAAGTCGCCCGAGCTATTGCCCATGGCATGCGAATATTCACAAATGACGAACGGACGATTGACTTTTTCTTGATTGCAATACCGATAGACCGCTTCCACATCTGGATACATTCTGCTATACACTTCGATATTAGAAAGATCATTCGTATGATTTGGCATTTCATAGATACTGCTTTCGTAATGGACGATATGTCGAGCATCTTGCTCCTTGATCCAAGTGGCTGCTTTTTCCAAATTGACACCGTATCCAGATTCATTTCCAAGCGACCACATCACAACAGACGGATTGTTTTTGTCTCGCACGAAACAACGTTGCACACGATCCACCATTGCTTCCTCACAAATAGGATCGTTCGATAGCAAGCCGAAACTGTAATCTTCCATAATTTCTTTGCCATAATCTTTCATTTCATGACCACCACCGAAAATTGCAAACGTGTTATGCGTTTCAATATCGGCTTCGTCCATGATATAAAATCCGTATTTTGCGTAGTAGTCCATCACCCAAGGTGCTTGTGGGTAGTGGCTCGTTCTCACTGCGTTGACGTTGTGTTCTTTCATTAAAATAATGTCTTTTAGAAAATCTTCTTTTGCAATTGCAGATCCAGTGTATGGATTGCTTTCGTGACGGTTGACACCTTTTAGTTTCACAGCCACACCGTTGATATAAAACACACTATCTTTGATTTCAATTTTTTTGATGCCCACAATTTGATTGATGGTTTCGTCATTTCCTTCTAGTAAAAGTGTGTATAAATCTGGTCTTTCTGCATTCCATAAATCAGGATTTTTGACAACAAAAGTATGCTCCGCTTTGCCTTCCACTGCTTCGACGACAGCTCCAGCTTTATCCTGCAAAGTCATTTTGTAGCTTCCATCACCTACAGTATGAAGTGCAACTTCGACAATGCCGTCGCCCGTTTCACTAATATCTGTCATCACAGTATAATCTCTGATATGCGATTTGCTTCTTTCTAAAATATAGACATCTCTGAAAATGCCTGACATTCTGAATTTGTCTTGATCCTCTAAGTATGTACCGTCACACCATTTCAACACGAGAACAGACAACACATTTTCGCCTGTTTTGGCAACTTTTGTAATATCAAATTCAGAAGTGGAGTGTGACACTTTGCTAAATCCCACAAATTCACCATTGAGCCAAGCGTAATAACAAGAATCCACACCTTCAAAATTGAGATGTAGTGTCTGGTCACATTGTTTTTTTGTCAAGTCAAAGCGTTTGACGTATGCTCCACATGTGTTTTCATGTGGCACAAAAGGGGGATCGAAAGGAATCGGACCTTTTACATTTGCATAATGATGATGTTCATACCCCAAGGAATTCCAGCAACTTGGCACAGGAATCGTGTCGTAACCAACACTTGCCCCATGTTTCAATTCTTCTGGTACATGCAGATGATTTTCATATAGTTTGAATTGCCAATCGTCACCGCTGAGCAGTACTTTTTTTTCTATGCCGTCAGTCGTTTTCGGGAGGTAGTACGCTCTATTTTCCAATGTATTGATATGATTTGTCGAGAAATTTTCAAAATAATTCGTTAGCTTCATAATCTTCTCCTTTGCTTGTAGCAAAAGCAGGAATACAAATTTGATATCCCCGCCCTTTTCTATTGTTCTTATGAAAGTACTTTTTTATTTTCACTCGTTGCATACAAGTGATTGCTCATGTGTTTTTGTGCCAATGCAGGGTCTCTCGCCTTCATTGCTTCGTATACATTTCTATGGTAATGGTGCGTATTTTCCAAGTTGATATCTCCATTTGTCGTTGCTTCAATTGTTTTTCTCAACCATTTTGCATATGAAGTCACAATGGCACTTAACATGGCATTTTTCGCAATGTAGACAACGTTTTGATGAAACCAAAAATCAGCTTCCAAATATTTTTCATCGACTACTTTTGCATTTTCCATCGTTTCCACAAACCCCCGAAGTTTCTCTAAATCCTCTTCAGTTGCACGTTCTGTTGCCAAGCGAACGGCTTGAATTTCAATGACGTGACGAGTTTCTATGATGTCGTCTATGCCGATGCTTTCTTTGTCATAAATGTCGTTCATTGCTTGCACCAACACATTGATTCCATTGTCAATGACACAAAGACCTTTCCCATGTTGGCGTTCTAAAAAACCACGCACTTCCAAGGTTCTCACGGCTTCACGCACAGTCGCCCGAGAGGCTTCAAGCGTTTCACTCAAGACACCTTCGCTTGGAAGATATCCATATTCATCGTACTTATGATTGAGTATCATATTCCTAATTTCCACTACCACATCATCTACTTTACTCATTGCAAAACCACCTTCTATTGTTTATCTTTGCACTCGACCAGAGCCATCGCCTTCAGCCAATTTCATCACTTCATCGAGTGATACCAAGTTGAAATCGCCTTCGATTGTATGTTTGAGACAACTTGCAGCCACTGCAAATTCAATTGCTTTTTGAGAGTCAAATTGATTGAGCAATGCATAAATCAAACCGCCACCAAAACTATCGCCACCGCCGACACGGTCGACAATGCGAATCAAATAATTTTTGCTAAAGTGGTATTCCTTGCCGTCGTAGAGCATTGCTGCCCAGTTGTTGTCACTTGCAGAAATCGATCCTCGCAGTGTAATCGCCACTTTATCGAAACCAAATTGATCTGCCAATTGTTTTGCAACGTCTTTATAGCCTTCTTGGTTGACGGTACCTGTTGTGACGTCCGTGCCTTTGGAATGAATGCCAAATACATCGGCCGCATCTTCTTCATTGGCAATGCAAACATTGACGTAAGGCATGAGTTTTGTCATCACTTCTTTTGCTTTATCTTTTGACCATAGATTTTTTCTGTAATTCAAGTCACAAGTCACTGTGATATTTTTTTCTTTACAAATTTTCAATGCATCTTCACAAATTTCAGGCAATTCACCGCCAAGAGCTGGTGTAATTCCAGTAAAATGGAATAACTCCACACCATCTAAAATCGTTTTCCAGTCGAAATCGCTGCGTTTTGCTTTTGCAATCGCTGAATTTGCTCGATTGTAAATGACTTTCGAGGCTCTTTGTGAAGCACCTTTTTCTACGTAATACGAACCAAGCGTGTCGCCATCACGAACGATTTTCGTCGTATCGACACCAAATTTTCTAACTGAATTGACTGCTGCTTGACCGATTTCATGTTTTGGTACAACCGTCACAAAGCTTGCATCTTCACCATAATTTGCTAGAGATACGGCAACATTGGCCTCTCCCCCAGCGTAAGTGACTACGAATTTTTCAGCTTGGGCAAATCTGTTATAGCCCTCTGGTACGAGTCTTTGCATAATTTCTCCGAACGTTACTATTTTGTGCATAATGTTCTCCTCCTAATTCCTGAAATAAAGTTGTCTATCATTCAAAATATTCTTTTGCAAATGCAGTAATTTCCTTCCATTTGCCTTCTTCAATCAATTTTTTATTGACAAGATTTCCGCCAACACCAACGCCAATGCAACCTGCCTCTATGAATTCATTTTTATTTTTCGCACTGACACCACCGACTGCCATAAAAGGAATGTGATTGAGCGGACCCACTACGGCTTTGACATACCCTGCACCAAACACACCCGCTGGAAATAATTTCACAACATCTGCTCCACATTCGTAAGCAAATGCCGCTTCGCTCGGTGTCAAGGCTCCCGGCATAGAAATCAAACCGAGTTCTTTCGTTTTGCGGATGACTGCTTCATTCACATTGGGTGCAATGATGTATTCCGCTCCCGCTTCTTTTGCACGGACAACGTCTTCTACCGACATCACTGTCCCTGCTCCAATTGCCAATTCATCTTTGAACGTTTCTTTTAATGTACGAATTGAAGTCAAAGTATCGATTGAGCCATCACTGCTTGCTTGGTTGAACGTCACTTCAATGCAACGAATCCCACCTGCTATCAATGCTTTTGCAAAATCGACCATATATTTTGAATCAATCCCTCGCACAATTGCGACTACTTTTGTTTCTTGAATCAACTCCATTGCTTTGCTCATTCTCTTTCCTCCTATTCTAACTCTATAGTCATTCCACTATTTACACTTTATATTTTTCTAAAATATCACGATTGACTTCTACACCAATGCCTGGTTTGTCTGGTACGTAGATGAATCCATCTGCCATCTTCACACCGTCAAATATGAGATCCGTTCGGAATGGATGAGAAGAACGGTCACATTCAAGCATCGGTTCATCTGGTGTCATGCATAGCGGTGTTGGTGGCAATGACGATAAATATTGCAATGCCGCTGCCAAGCCGACACCCGAACCCCACGCATGTGGCATAATTGCCGTGTGGTGAGCTTGGGCAAGTGTCGCCATTTTTTTACATTCTGTAAATCCACCTGCGGAGCAAAGGTCTGGTTGGTAAATGTCCAATGCACCTGCTTGCAACCATTGTTTCATTGAGAATTTTCCAAAAATTTCTTCTCCAGCTGCCATGTATGCACTCGTTAAGTTGCGTAGTGCTTGATAGCCTTCCATATCTTCTGGTGAAAGCAATTCTTCAAAAAAGTAGATTTTTTCAGGTGCAAGCTCAAGTAAAATTCGCCTAGCGAGTGCTTGCGAGTAACACGCATTGAAATCCGCCATCAACATAATGTCCATTCCGACAGCAGCTCGCACTGCACGAATGTATTCAATATCCGCTTCGGGTGTAAATCCCACTTTCAGCTTCATTCCTTTGAATCCTGCTTCTTTGAATGCCAATGCTTCTTTGACAGCATCTTCAGGATATTTGCCACCTTCGACTCTATAAAATCCTGTGGCATACGCTTTCAATTTGTCACGAAACCGCCCACCAATCAAACGGCTAATCGGTTGATTGAGTTGTTTTCCGTTCAAATCCCAAATGGCAATGTCGACACCACTTAAGGCATTGAGTGCAATTCCTTGTTGACCAAATGGTCTTGACTTATTATAGAGCGTTTCCCAAATGACCTCGACATCGAGACTTTCTTTGCCGATCACTTCTTCTTTGTAGCAGTGTTCAATAAATGACGCTGCCAAATGTGGCGACTGCTGGCCATGACAGAGACATTCTCCAAATCCACAAGTACCATCTTCGCCTACCACCTCAACGATGACGGAACTTCTTTGGTGTACCCACCCCTGTGAAAATTGGAAGGGCACATCTATTTTTGCACTGATTTTATGCACAATCAGATCTTTGATTTGCATGTGAATCCCCCTTTCTTGATTCGTAATCCTTTTTATTTAGTAACACATCACCTGAAATGGTTTTCATACGACACAATTCAATGTTATCACTTATCTGATATCTTATCATACAATATAGGATACTACAATTGACATTATTCACAATTATCTTTATATTTTTTGTGCAGATTTACTTTTATATTGCAGTGAGTCCTTTGACAGTAAACAAAAAAGATTGCTTCCCACATCAGCTGTCAAAAGCAATCTTCCTCAATTAAATTATTTTATTTGACAACTTGAATCTCACAAGTCTCATGAAAAGAATCCGCAGAAATTTTCATAGACAACAACCCTTCTTTTTCCCCTGCACATAAAAAATTGCTTTTCCAAATTGCCATACTCATCTAGTTGATATAGCGATTTTTCTAAAGTTTGGGTTTCAAAATGAATCACAGGACGGTCACACCACAAGCTTTCATACATATAATAGCAAGGTTTTGGGTGACAAGCCAAATCAAGGCTTTTAGCCCGCCCTATACGACTGATCAAATTCAAGTCGCTATAAATAATAATTGGAGCAAAATAATAGATACTTATAAGAAAAAATTAGGAGGCTATTGCTCCCCCAATTAAATATTGCCAAAAATAAGTACTCTACGGGGGAGCAGGCGACCAAAGGTCGCCACCCAAGAGATACTGCAAACTTCAGGTAAATGGGCGAACTTAAAGTTTGTTCTTTTTTTTAAAAATGGCAATATTTAGTTGGTATCTCAATATTATAACCCACTTATGAATCATTACAATTCTTATGCTCTCACACACGTTCCATCTGGCAATCGAGCTGATAACCATGAGAAATCCATTGATACTGGCGGATATTTCGCTGCTGCTTTTTCGTCAAACTCAATCCCAATACCTGGTGTATCGCTTAAATACACATATCCATTTTCTGCACTTGGACATCCAGGAAATACTTCTCGTTCCTCTTTTGAAAATTCAGAAAATTCTTGAATACCAAAATTATTGCTTTTCAAATCCAGATGCATTTGTGCGACCATGCCAATTGGTGACAAGTCAGACGGTCCATGCCATGCAGTTCGTACACCATACAATTCACAAACATTTGCCAATTTCAAAGCTGGTGTCAATCCTCCAATATCACTTAAATGGACACGCATAAAGTCAATCCATTGGTTTTGTACAAGCGGTTTCCACTCCATTGGATTGACAAACAATTCTCCCATCGCCAGTGGTACAGATGTTTGTTCTCTCAAATATTTAAAATAATTTGCTTGTTCTGGTGGCAATGCATCTTCTAAGAAAAATAAGTGGTATGGTTCTAATTGTTTTGCTAAGGAAAGTGTATCTGCCAAAGACAACCTCTCATGAATATCATGCATGATTTCAAGTTCAGGACCAAACTCTGTACGAATCATTTCCATCAACTTGACTGTACTATTGATATATTTTTTAGGATGATAATACGCCCCCTCCGGTGCCCCGATAGGTTTTGGAATTTCTTGATTTTTGCCATTGAAATTCCCACCATATGTCCCCATATGACATCGTACATGACGATATCCTTCTTCGATTCTTTTATAAATATTTTCTTTTACTTCTTCAAGCGAATTGCCGTCAGCATGGCGATATAGAGCAATTCCTTCTCTTGATTTTCCGCCGAATAGACTATATAGTGGCATTTTTGCCAATTTCCCTTTAATGTCCCACAATGCTTCATCGATTCCAGAAATTGCATTGTTTAGTACAGGGCCATTCCTCCAGTAAGAATTACTCATCATGAGTTGCCATGCATCTTCAATGTTATGTACCGAACGGCCAATCATTAACGGTTTCAAATACTCCTCGATTGCAGTGACTACTGCTTTGTATCTCCATGTGAAAGTTGCACAACCATAACCATACAATTCTGGTTCAGAAGTTTCTACTTTGACCACCACCAAGTTGATATTGAGCGGTGCTGTTACAAATACTTTGATATCTCTTATTGTAATGTCATTCATATTTTCTACTCCTCATTCTTTTTTATTTATTATTATGATTGAATTTATTCAATTCAACTTATTTTACTGCACCACCTGTCATACCTGCGATAAAGTATTTTTGAAAACATAAATATAGCAAAATTAATGGCAAGCTAGAAATTGTAGAAGCTGCCATCAAATCATTCCAATTGATTTGATATTGTGAATTCAAAGAAATGATACCCACAGTCAATGTTTTCAATGCATCATTAGAAATCAAAACTGATGAAAACATATACTCATTCCAACCATTGAATAGTACAAAAATGGAAATGGCTGCAATTCCTGGAACCACCAACGGCAAAATAATATTCCAAAAAATCCGAAAACTTGATGCACCATCAATTCGTGCTGCTTCATCTAATTCAAGCGGTATCGTTTTGAAGTATGAAACAATCATCCATGTGCTAAATGCAACGTTCGTCCCTGCATATACAACAATCAACCCCAACAAAGAATTTGTAAGTTGATATTTTGATAAGACTGCGTACAAAGGAACCAAAAGCATGACACTTGGAAACATTTGCGTAATCAACAAAAACTGCATCAGTGCCTTTCTTCCTCTGAATCGAAATCTTGTAATACCGTATCCTGCAAAACACGCACTCACAACACAAATCACCATTGCCCAAATACATGTCCACAAACTATTTAACAACATTTTTCCAAAATTGTATACAGAAAAGAATTTTTCAAAAGACAAGAAGGAAATTGGATCTGGGATCCAAACAGGCGATGGCGAGTACGTCTGTGGTTCTGTTTTGAATGCTGTCGATAACATCCATAATATAGGTATTATAATGATGCTTGCCAAAAAAATTAAAATACAATAGGCAATGACAGAGTCGATTTTATTTTTTTTACTATCAGTCATCTTTTCCACCTACCTTAAACAATAAATTAATCATGTAACAAATAAAAAATACGAGAATACCCCATGCTGCACCTTTGCCAAAACGCATGTCATTAAATGCAGTACTATAAATATCCAAACTAATGAGATTCGTTGCTGTGCCAGGTCCACCCGCTGTCATTGTATATACTAACGTATATTGTTTGAACCACCACACGCTATCTAGCACACCTACTGTCAATAAAACAGGTTTGAGTGCTGGAATTGTAATATACAAAAGCGTATTCAATCGATTGGCACCATCAATTTTTGCCGCCTCGTACATATCCGCAGAAATGCCTTGCATGCCAGCTAAAATCATAGTCATGACCAACGGAAATCCTTTCCAAATCGATACGAACACGACTGCCCCAAATGCCAACTCCTTATCCCCAAGCCATGACATGTTAGAGCTTATAATATCCAAATTCTTTAAGATATCATTCAAAACCCCATACATCGGATTCATAATCCATGTAAACAATAAGGCAACCACAGCTTCAGGAAATAACCATGGCAACATGAAAATAATTCTAAAAAAAGTCCTGCCCTTAAATTCACGATTCAAAAGTGATGCCAATAAAAATCCAATGATAAAATGCCCCGAAACCACAAGAATCATAAATTTGAATGTAAGGACTACTGATTGGTAAAACGACGGATCCGTAAATGCTTCTTGGTAGTATCTAAGTCCAACAAAGTTCCAGCGATTCACAAGATTGGTATTATAAAAACTAATGTAGAGACCATACAACATCGGATATACAATCAATCCACCGATCAGCACTACGATAGGCAGTACAAACCAATACCCGATCAGTTCACTTTTTGTTTTTTGCTTTTTTATTCCTGTCGGCATTTCGATATCCTCCTATTCTTTGCAAAAATGATAGAGAGGTGGGACTTTCCCCACCCCATCTAACATTACAATAAATCGAAATTATTGCTCCCCCAATTAAATATTGCCAAAAATAAGTACTCTATGGGGGAGCAGGCGACCAAAGGTCGCCACCCAATAGATACTGCAAACTTCAGGTAAATGGGCGAACTTAAAGTTTTTTCTTTTTTTAAAAAAATGGCAATATTTAGTTGGTATCTCAATATTGATAAAGAATTAGTTGTAATCAGTCAACAATTCTTCCACATCTTTTACTAATTTTGCCACCGCTTCCTCATTTGTCATTTCTCCACTAAATGCAACTGCATACGCATCACCCAAAGCCGTTTTTAGACCACCTACTCCTGGGAAAGTGACAGCATCTCTACAACCATCTTCGATTTGTTGCAAATATCCTGCGTAGTCCTCACCTGTAATAAAATCTACACTTTGTCCTTCTGTAGTCACAGGAATTTTACCGCTGGATTGCCAGAATGCTTGTGTTGGATCATTTTCATTGATAAATGTAAGGTATGCAACTGCCGCCTCTTTTTCCGCTTCAGATGCATTGCCACACACAACGTAGCCCTCTGTACCCAAAAGTGTACCTGGGTAGTCACCTGGCAATTTAAAAGAGCCTAATTTGCCTTCAAGATCAGGATTGCTAGCATACGCAACACCCAATGCATTTGTGCCTGTCAAAAACATGTCTGTATATCCCATTGCAAAATAATTTGCAGCCGTTGGATAATCCACTTCAGAAATACCAATAGGCACAGCGTTATGTACCAAGCTCATATTTGTCCATTTACTAAACACTTCAACAAATTCAGGATCGACAGACAAATCAGTTGCCCATTGGTTGCCGTCATGGTATACCATTTCATATCCATTGCTCCAAAGGTATGACATGAAGCGAGATTGTCCAGAAGAGTTATTTGATCCAATCATAGAAAATCCCCAGTGATCCAATTCGCCATCGCCATCTGTATCTTCACTCAAAGCAATTGCAGCATCTTCAAATGCTTGCCATGTTGTTGGAATCTCGATTCCTTTTTCTTCAAATCGATCCATACGATAAATGACACCTTGCGGTTGCACTGCAACTGGAAAATAGACCATTTCATCTTCTAACATACAAGACTCAACAACGCCATTTGCAAATGTATCTAGTGTCGCCTCGTCTACCCATTGGAACAAATCCTCAGTGATGCCCAATTCATGTACAATGGCTGCTTGATCTGACGGTATAAAAAACATTGTTGGCAAATCATTTGGTGTCGTTGCCATTGCTGAAATTCTAGTTGAAATATCACCCGATGGAATCGCCTGAATGTCGATTTTCACTTCTGGATTTTGTGCCATAAACGCATCTGCATATTGATAAATCAATTCGCCATGCGGACTTTCTGATGCATAAGAATCCATTACTGACAAAGTCACTGTTGTAGTTCCTGTTTCTGATGTTTCTGATGTTTCTGATGTTTCCGCTTTCTCTTGGCTTGCACTTTCAGTTGTTGCAGTTCCTGCATCACTACTAGATGATGAACTGGTGCTTCCACACCCTGCAAGCATTCCTACAGACATACAAAGTACCAAACTTGTTGCAATCATTTTTTTCATAAAACATTTCCTCCCTTTTACTATTGTTATCCAAATGGTCAACTGGCAAAATCTAATTTTTGCCTACATTGCATTTCTGACACACAATCATGTCTCTAAAAGTCTGTCAAATATGAATGTAAATATAGCATACATGAAATATTTCTAAATTTCTCCACATATTTTGGTTTATTTTCACCATTTTTTAGTGAAGTACATAAAAGTACATAAAAAATAACCCTGTTTTTGTAATATTTCATAAACAAAGTTAGTTTTTTTATGCAGCATATTTTCAATATATATAGTCGATTAAACTAAAAAGTAGTACATCTAAGCGGTTAAAATCTCGTTTTTCTGTTAGTACTTTTTAATTGAATCAACTATACAAGCTTATTTTACTTAATTTCATTCATTTCTTGACATTTGATCCAGTATTCTTTCATATTTTTTCGATATTGACTTGGGCTAATTTTCATGATTTTTTTGAATTGACGTAGAAAAGTATTCAAATTATTATACCCGCATAACTCCGAAATGCATAGTATCGTATCATTTGTCGTTTCTAAAAATTGTACTGCAGCTGTAATCCGCACCATATGAATATATTCATTGATATTGCAACGAAAACAACGATAAAATTCTTTGCTGATGGTTGTGGGGTGCAGATAAAATTTTTGGCTCAACGATTGCAAACTAAGTTCCATAATATAATTTGTATCTACATATTCCTTAATCTGATTCATATGCAAATTGATTGGCGATAAAGATGATGTCTGCTTGTCAATTCCCACAATTCGAGAAAGTGTAATTGCCAATTCAGAAATCATATGTTTTCTCATTGTACTTGCCATAAACACTTCTTCTTTTTCTTGCGACAATCGCTCCAAAATATTGATTAGAGATGCGAACTGATCATCAGGAATATTTTTATAGTATTTCGCATAATTTTCTGTGGTCGGTGTCTCAAATATACGCAACAAAATATCATCATAGCCAATGAAACTTTTGTAATACGCCTCTTTGATTGTAATGCCATACCTAGAAAATGGTAGTTCAATAACCTCTCTTGCATGTGCGTGCATAGAGCTAACCACCAAAATATCATTTTTTTCCAGAACATATTCCTTATCATCAATATGGTATATGGCTTTGCCTGATTCTACAAATAAAACTTCCGCACTATTGTGAATATGACACATATCATTTTGTGTAAAATCACAAGAACGATTGATGGTACAATTATCTTCGTTGATTGCTCTATCGTGTTCCTTTGTCGAATAATGATTGACTGGTATTTTCATAATTAGTCGTATAATCCAATAATATCCCTTGAGGGATTGGATTATTCTCCTTTCTTTCGTATTTCATTCATTTAGTATAGCATATTCACAATAAAATTGGTAGTGTTTTGTTGTGTGTATAATTCCATTATAACAGTCTTTTCTATATCATTCAAGCAACCTGACATATATAGTCGTTTAAACTAAAAAGTACTACATCTAAGTGGTTAAAATCCTGTTCTTCTGCGTCATCGTCGCTCGACGTGGCTTTTGCCACGACTCGACTTCTCTTCCTTGAATA
>JAWXUZ010000065.1:0-15426 GCA_044425835.1 Bacillota bacterium
GCCCATTTACCTGAAGTTTGCAGTATCTATTGGGTGGCGACCTTTGGTCGCCTGCTCCCCCATAGAGTACTTATTTTTGGCAATATTTAATTGGGGGAGCAATATAATAAAAATTCAAAATAAATACTTACTATTAGCATACCACGACTATTGCGATTCGTCAACAAAACATTGCATTTACCATCAAAATTTTTACAAAAAAATTGCAAATCACAATATGTCAGCAGATTCTCTGTTGATTTCCTTGCATTTTTCACGAAAACATGGTAGAATAAAAAAAACAATTTTCACATCTACTATAATGAGGATACTATGAAAAAAATAAACTTCGATAAACTAGATAAAAAACAACTTTCCACAGCACTTTACGTCGTCATCGTCATCTCTTTTTTGATTATTTTTGAAAAAGTGGTCGGGCATATCCCAACATTGGTGGCTACATTTTCAAGTGCAAAAAACAGCTTATTCGATATCATTTCACCACTCATCATAGGCTTTGCACTGGCATATTTACTAAACCCTTTCATCAAACGAGTCGAGGGTCTAATTATGAAAGTTCTGCCCAAGAAAAAGGCGAAAATACCTGCCGTGCGTGGACTTTGCATTTTGTTTAGTTACTTCATAATTGGCGGTGGTTTTTGTTTTCTTTTGCTATTTTTAATCCCTGAAATCCAAGAATCCTTCCTTGCTTTGGTCGACGAAATTGTATTTTTGTGGACGAGTGGAGCGATTGAAACTACAATCACCAACTTCGCAGAAGATTTTGATTTTGTCGACATTGCCTACGTCACGAATCTATTTGAAACAGTCTTTGCTAGTTTTTCAAGTCTCTTCCAAAATATCCCCGACATTACGAAAAGCCTTTTCGCAAACCTTTTGCACGTTGGGAATTTGACTGTCGATATTGTGATGGGTGTATTCATCGGTTTCTACCTATTATATGACAAGGAACGTTTCTTGCATTGTACGAAAAAAATAATTTATTCGATTTCTTCCAAAGAAAAAGGCGATCATTTTCTCTACAACGCAAAACGAGTGAATCAAATTTTCCAAAATTTCATCATTGGAAAAGCCCTCGATTCTCTCATCATTGGTTGTCTTGCGTTCGTTGGATTTACGATTTTAAAAACACCGGCTCCGCTTGTTTTGAGCATTATCATCGGTGTTTGCAATATGATTCCCTACTTTGGGCCTTTCATCGGCGGAATCCCCGTAACGCTTTTTACCGCTCTGACAAGCCCTATGACCGGATTATGGGTCGGCATATTCATCTTAGTGTTACAGCAATTTGACGGCAATGTCTTAGGACCAAAAATACTCGGAGACTCCGTCGATCTCAGTGCAGTTATGATCATCGTTGCCGTTGTCGTCGGTGGGGCTTTGGGCGGTGCCATTGGCATGTTCATCGGTGTGCCAATTTTGGCGACCATCAAGTTATTTTTTATGGAGCATATGAACCAACTGTACAAGAAAAAATACAATGACGACCCACCACTCGACGATTTGCCGTTGTGATGGGATTTTAGGGAGGCTTTCCATGAACAAAATCAAACTCGTGAACCGTTTTACATTATGCTTTTTCGTAGTCGCATTGCTCAGCGAATTACTGCCGTGGGCATTCCCCATTTTGTATGATATGCCGTTCGTTTTGTCGTCCTTCATACTCAGTGCTGTCATCTACATTTTTCCGATGGTGCTTTACTTCGTATTCACAAAAGAAAATATACGAGACACTCTTTCACTCTATCCAATCAGTTTTTGGAATATTATACTCGTATCGGTTTTTGCCTTTGCCATTCAACCAATAATGAGTTTTCTGTCGCTTGTGTTTTCGTTTTACTTTCCCAATTTGGTGGAGGAGTCTATGTCGTCCCTCTACACTCTAGGATTTTTGCCACTGCTAATCGTCACAGCCATATTTCCTGCACTCTTCGAGGAATTTTTTGCGAGAGGCATTTTGCTTTCTGGCTACTTTGCACTCGGTACGAAACAGGCGATTTTTTATTCCGCCCTACTCTTTGGGTTAATGCACATGAATCCACAGCAAGTGCCTTACGCTTTTTGTGTCGGTATTTTCTTTGCCTACTTCGTCAGAAAGACAGGTTCGATTTTGGCAAGTATCATTCCGCATTTCATCATCAATGGCACCACAGTAATGATTGTCTCACTTGCCCCACCACTAGAAGAAGCGACGACAACTGTCATTGGTGATTACGAATTGTTTCTTTACTGGGGGAGCGTTGCTCTGTTATCTTTGCCATTTGTGACATATTTGCTCTATAAAATAAGCAAAATAAATGTAGACAATCCCTATAAAAAAAGTGTAGTCATCTATCAAAATGCAAAGTTCTTGACATGGGAAATGTGGCTTGTACTATTGATTTTTATCGTATTTGGTGTCATACCTTACTTGCCATTTTGGTCAAATTTATAAAGAAATTGTTCTATTATTCTCGGTCAATTCAAAACAAAAAAAATACCTCTTTTCCTTTTGGGATAGAGGTATTTTTTTAGAGATTTTATTATAAAAATACAACCGATTGGAACGGTTGGAGTACGACTGAATCGCCTTCTGTTTCCACATCATCATAATTCGATAACAATACCATAGGTATATGAATATCGAGTTTTACTTTCTTTGAAGTACAATTATTCAAGATAGTAATGTCTTCTCTTTTGTATGCAATGATGCCTTTTACTTCCTCAAAAATAGGAATGAATCGACCATATACGAAAGGATACTCATAACGTTTTCTAAGCAAAATCATGTCTTTATAGTATTGAAGCAAGGAATTTTTATCTGCAAGTTGGGCTTCCACGTTGATTTTTTTATAATTCGGATTGACCGAAAACCATGGTTCTCCCTCTGTAAATCCAGCATTTTTCTTCCCATTCCATTGCATTGGTGTACGGGAATGTTCTCTGCTTGTCAAGTTGACAAAAGCAAGTGCTTCTTCTGGTGTTTGACCAAGTGCCACCAATTCTTCATACTGGCGAAGCGTCGTTGGATCTTTGAATTCCTCAATCGATTTTTTCAAGTAGTTTCTCATGCCAATTTCTTGCCCTTGGTAGATGAAAGGAATCCCTCTCATGAAAAAATTAATCGTCCCCATCATTGCACTGCTATGGAAATTGCGATATTTTTTCGGAATGTTGCGATCAATTGCACGACACAAATCATGGTTTTCAATGATGTTTGCCATCGTCGTATGCGTGCTGATATTTTTTTGTACATTAAAAACTTTTTCTTTCATGAACTCAATATAAGACGCTTGGTCGTCGATAAATTCTTTTCTTTCCACACCATCGAGTGTATGAGAAAAATCAAACACAGAATTGAAGTGACCATTTTTCCCAGCATACAAATCGAGTTGTTCAATCGTAGGAGAATTGACTTCACCTACAGTGAAACAGTCGTGTTTCGCAAACGATTCTCGCTTCATCTCTTGCAAAAGTTCCTCAATTCCCTCACAGTTATTGAAATGCTCCAAGGCAAAATACATGCCATCACTACGGTCAGAAGTTTTCATCTCGTAGTCGAAATTTTTCTTGATGTGGCTGATGGCATCGACTCTAAATCCAGCAACACCAAAGTCCAACCAATCATTGATAATTTTATAAATTTCTTGTCTCATTTCGTAATTTTCCCAATTCAAATCGGGTTGTTCTGTCGTGAAAATATGCAAATAATACAAGTCAGACTCCGCACCGCCGACTTTTTCCCACGTACTGCCATTGAAAATACCTGTCCAGTTATTTGGCGGTGCTTCCTTTGTTCCCTTTTCAAAAATATAGTATTTCCCATATTTTCCATTCGGATCTTTGAGGGCTTCTTGGAACCAATGGTGTTGGTTCGACGTATGATTGACCACCAAATCTAAAATGACACGAATATTTCTTTTGTATGCCTCATCAACCAACGTTTTCAACACTTCTTTTGAGCCATACATTTCCTCGATTTCAGTATAATCTGAAACATCATACCCATGATCGACTTGTGGAGACTTGAAAATTGGACAAATCCAAACCAAGGTAATCCCCAAATCTTCTAAATAATCTAATTTGTCGATAATCCCCTGTAAATCGCCAATCCCATCGCCGTTGCTATCCATAAAACTCTTTGGATAAATCTGATACCCTATTGCCGTTTCCCACCATTTTTGCATCGCAATCATTGCCTCCATTCATTCCTACAAGTGTTGTCTATCTATTTTTATGTCCAAAAAGAGATGTTTTAAAACTTCTCTGTTGATGCCCTTTTGAGCAATTCCCCATCTAAAACTTGATTTTTGACCTCTTTTTTTGTCCGAATCATCGTAAATAACATTCGGATTGATTCCTTTGCCATACGTTCTAGCGGTTGCTCAATCGTTGTAATGGATGGTTCATAGTAATACGAATTTTCAAGCCCATCAAATCCAGCAACAGCATAATCTTCGGGGACACGTTTGCCCGCTTCAAAAATCGCCTTCATCGCCCCAATGGCAACGATATCGGAAATCGCAAAAACAGCTGTCACTTTCGTATTCCGCCCCATCAATTCTTTCATCATGTGGTATCCGCATTCCATCGAAAATGGCGGATATGATTCACTCATTGGCACAATATACTCTTCATTGATTGGAATATCGTGCGAAAGCAAAGCTTCTTCATACCCTTTTTGTCGCAACTCCCCAATGCTTTCATTCTTTTCTGTCCCTGACAAAAACGCAATATCTCTATGCCCCAAAGAATAGAGATACTCTACCATTTTTTTGCTTTCTACTTGGTCATTGACAGAAATAGACGATGCCAAAATCCCCTCGAGCAAAGATTCGTCCATGCCAAGCGTACTCAAAACATATGGCACAGGCACTTGGTTCAATTCTTTTTTCGAGCGATTGAAATGCCCTCCAAGAAAAATGATGCCTTTGAGCCGTTTTTCTTTCGCTAACTGTACCGCCACCATGATTTCGTCTTGTGCTTCGTCGACGTGTTCTAGGAAGAAATCATACCGTTCCTTGTGGATTTCTTGTTCGTACACACGTATCATTTTTGAGAAGAACGGATTATCAATGGCTTTGACCAAAATTCCAACGGCATTGATGTCTGTACGTTTCAAATTTCTCGCACTATTATTTGGAATGTACTGATTTTCTTCGATGATTTTTAGCACTTTTTCTTTCGTTTTTGCACTGACATCAGAGTGATCATTCATTGCTCGAGACACCGTACTAACGCCAATCCCCGCCATTTTGGCTATGTCTTTGATGGTCATTGTTTTCATTTTTTTATCCTTCCTAAAGGAATCGTTTATTGAAGCAGTTTTTACTATTATGGCATCAATTAAATATTCCTGTTTTTTCAAAGAAAAGACCTTGAGGCTCTGCCTCAAACTCCGCCCGCTTTTGAAAAAGCTGGTGCAAAACTTTATTGTTGTTTACCTCAATGTTTGCAAATCCTTATATCTTTTGGCAATATTTAATTGATGGAACACTACTATACCATACTAAATTTAGTCTATCGTATATGAGTTCATCTTTTTTTCTAAGAGATATTTTTCGCAATATTCTTCGATTGGCATAGGTCTTGCAAAAACGTAGCCTTGTCCCACCTCGCAACCAATATTTTTCAATACTTCCACCTGATGCTCCGTCTCCACCCCTTCACAAACGACTTTGCATTTCAAATCTTTTGCCAAATTGATGATATTTTTTAGCACGAGTTCATCTTTTGTAAATTGATTGTCTACCCCTATATTATCAAGAAAGCCCTTGTCAATTTTCAAAATATCCATATTGACATCTTTCAAAATCTGCAAAGACGAATATGCCGAACCAAAATCATCAATCGATACTTTGACTCGAATATGGTTGATATTATCCACGAAAAACTTCAACACTTCTCTATCTTCAACGAATACACTTTCTGTAATCTCAAGCTCAAGCAACTCAATCGGAATGCCAAATTCATTGATCAAATCCATCATCTGGTTCGCAAAATTCTCATTTCTAATATGATTTCTCGAAACATTGACAGAAATCGGATAAATCGGCAACTTTTTGTCCAAACACTCTCTAATATGCATCATCACTTTTCTATAAATGATGAAATCAAGCGTCGTAATGAATCCATTTTTCTCAAATAACGGTATGAAATTGTCTGGGAAAATCATGCCTGCTGGCGTAACCCATCGCACAAGTGCCTCTGCACCGCAAATTTCCATCGTTTCCAAATTGAATTTCGGTTGCAAATACGGTATAAATTCGCCGTCTTCGACTGCTTTGGAAATACGTGCCTCAATATTGACTTCATTGAGCAACTTCCGCTCCATTTCTTCATCGAAAAATGAAATCACATTTTCATGCGATCCTTTTGCAATTTTTCTCGAAATATTCGCTTTATCAATCAACGCATTGATTTCTACGCCTTCTTCTACGTTGACGATACCGCATACATATGTAATTCCGATATCTGGAAATTCTTCCGTCCTCATAATTTCCAACTTAGAAAATAGCCCTTTGATTCTCGCCCTCACTTCATCTTTCGTGTCACATTGGAGCAATATTGCAAATTTATCTCCATTGAGTCTACAAAATAATTCTTGTGTTCGCACAAAATCACGCAAGACTTTCGATATCTTTCTCAACAAATGATTCCCAACGGTAAAGCCTTTCGTATCATTGATGAACTTGAATTTTGCAACATCGAGTGTGCACAACATATATTCTTTTTCAAATTGATTTTTAATATTATTTTTGAAATAGGAAGAGAACCCTTTTTCAGAATACGCAGAAGTCAACAAGTCAACGCCTTCTAACTGTCTGATGTAGTCCAACGTGTCTTTGACGTAAATCATATAGACTTGCAACCCATCAACCAATGTCAGCGGAATGACTTTTTTGATTAAATATGTAATCGTTTCTTCTTCGCCCTTTCCTCTTTTGTGTCGAATCAGTTCTTCTGAATTGGCGGTCAATTTCGTATTGTAATCTTTTCCCAAATGGTTCACATCAACAAAAATCTCATTGTACTTGACTCCCACTCTTGCAGTTGGAATCAGTTTTTTATAATTTTCATTGAAATACACCACTTTTCTATCTTTTTTGCTCACCAAACACATCGGCATATTTTCATTTTGCAACATGGCATGGTTCATATGTGCCTCATTGTATGCACGCTGGAGCAAAATATCTGTCGCAACTTTGATCCGCAAAAGGTGAAACGTATCTGTGATCGCCATCTTCTCCAATTCGGAAAAAGTCGTCTCTCGACCGTCGTACCGCTCCATAAATACAAACGAAAATACATCCTCCGTCTTCATGTAAAATATCAAACATTCCTTCGGATTGCCAATCTCACTTGGTACGTACGACAAATGCGACAACATGTGAGACAGTTTTTGAAATTCGTCACCTAAAAAATAGTTGTTCGTGTCTGCCAACCCAATGTATTCTTGCTCAATTTCATCAATTTCTACATTCGTAAATTTCGTATACTCATTGAACTCTGCACGATTGCTCAAAAGTCTATGCGGTTTATTTTTGAAGTACTCTATAACAGGAATGCACTGGCTTTTTGAAAAACTTTTCATCCCTACATAAATCCTATCAAAATCAAAATAATCAATCATATTTTTCATCAATTCAGAATATCCTGCATTGATGTCGTCGGCTTCTATGAATTTCGCTCTGATTTCAAATAATTTCGCAATGACATTGCTGTCGTTCGTTTCATTATGTAGACTCATTTTTTAAAACCCTCCTTAAACTCTTTCTTATAATCCACAACAATTCTATCAAAATCAAACATAAAAAGAATGATTTATTTTTACTATAAAGTGCTTTTTACTATTATACAACAAATCCTCTCACATTGCAAGAGAATCACTTCATAAGAATTATATTTTTTCATAAAAATTACAAAAAAACCTTTTCCTTCCGATATAAATATGGTATACTAAGTTCATATGAACAGGAGGTACCACATGAGTATTGATTTAATTGCAAGCACCACCTTCGGATTAGAATCCGTCGTAAAAAGAGAATGCCAAAACTTAGGATTTCAAAATATAAAAACATCTGATGGAAAAGTCGAATTCCAAGGCGAAGAAGTCGACATCGTAAAAGCAAATTTATGGCTACGCTGTGCGGGGCGAGTTTGGGTAAAAATGGGGACTTTTTCAGCGGTCACTTTTACAGAGCTATTTGACCAAACAAAAGCCTTACCGTGGGCAGATTGGATTCCAGAAGATGGCAAATTTACAGTCGTTGGAAAGTCGGTAAAGTCGACTTTATTCAGCGTACCTGACTGTCAAGCGATTGTCAAAAAAGCCGTTGTCGAAAAACTAAAAGACACGTACCATACAGACTGGTTTGACGAAACAGGAGCTTCTTATACCATACAAGTCGGGATTTTAAAAGATGTCGTGACACTCGCAATCGACACGTCAGGTTCGGGACTTCATATGCGAGGGTATCGAGAAAACGCAAAAGATGCCCCACTCAAAGAGTCTATTGCCTCCGCAATGGTACAACTTAGCTACTTCAAAAAAGACCGTATTTTGCTCGATCCATTTTGTGGTTCTGGCACGATTCCCATTGAAGCGGCCATGCTTGCTAGAAATATTGCTCCGGGCTTACAAAGAAAATTTGCCTGTGAAGAGTGGTCACGCATCGACAAAGAACTATGGAAAGCAGAACGAAAAAAAGCATACGAAGCCATCGACTACGATGTCATTCCTGAAATTTACGGAAGTGATATCGACGAATCCGCAATTGCTCTAGCCAAAGAAAATGCTGAAAAAGCAGGTGTCGATGACTGCATCACCTTTACCGTACAGTCCTCAACGGAGCTTACACTCCCTGATGAATACGGCATCATCATCACAAACCCTCCATACGGTGAACGACTCGGCGAGGTCAAAGAAGTCGAAGAGCTCTATCGTGATTTGGGTGGCTTGATGAAGCAAAATCCAACGTGGTCCACGTATTTGATTACGTCAATGGAATATTTTGAAACACTTTTTGCTAAAAAAGCAACAAAAAAACGGAAACTGTTCAATGGGAGAATCAAAACAGATTACTACCAATTTGAAGGGCCTCGTCCCCCACGAAAATAGCAAATACCATGGGAGGTATGTCGCATGAACTCAATACAAGAATTAACGATTTTAAAAAATTTTTCCACAACAAAAGATATGTCACTAGCCTTGATGCAATTTCTTCGTGAAATGGGCGAATTGTACGACTTTGCCGTTGCCACTATATTTTTCAAAAATGAAGCGTGTACGAAATTCATCAAATGTTTTGAGCATGAAAAAGATATGCCCACAAAAGATTATTTGCTCGAAAGAGACTTGAATACAAATATTTATTTCAAGAGAGACCTTATGCCAGCAAAAAATATCGAGGACTTAATCGATGCTTTCGATATATCTTGCTACATTTACTCCGAAACATTTTCGGAACTTGCCAAAGTATTTTACGAGGCACAATACACTCCGAAAAACCAAGACGATTTGACCGAGTTTTACTCTTTTTTGATGCAAGATTCTTTCGGTTATTTTGTTTTTGAACGCCATGATTCAGCGAAAAAATTGACTCCAGAGGAAATTTCTTCCATCACCTTGCTATGTGAAATTATAAATGAAAAAATCAATGATTTTGTACAAATTAAGCGTGATAATTCCGAAATCAAAATCAAAGATTATATATTGGGCAACGAAAATTTTTCTGTATTCATACTACAAAAAGATTCGTACGAAGTCTTGTACCACAATGAGCAGTGTAAAGATTTGTTTCCAACAATGCGAATCGGCTCGTCGTGTTACGATGTCAAAGAACATATCGTCACTTGCGAGACACCAGACGGCGAATCGACGCAACTCACACAATTCAAATTGCCAACGAAACAGAGTTGTGTCGTGCGGACGCTTCCTCTTTCGTACTCAAATGACATTGATGCGTATATCATTTACGCAAAAGATGCCACTGATTATTTGAAAGAATACAATCTGATCGACTTGTTGACAGGTGCACCAACTTTCGTGAAATTGCAACGATTTTTCATTGAAACGGTGCAAAATTCAAAAGAGAGTTATGCCCTTTGTGTTATGGATATCGATAAATTTGAATATTTGAATTACCGTTTTGGCTATCGTTTTGGAGACAAAATTCTAAAAGCCATCTCAGAAGTACTCTTTGACTTTCAGGCAGATCAAGAGGCATTTTGCCGTTTGAGTGATGACAAATTCGCAATTTGCGTGAAATATACGACTGTACAAGAGTTGAAAGAACGCTTCAGCAATTTGACAACAGCTCTCAATAAAATGCAACAACAAACGTTTGCAAATAAAAAAATCACGGTCATTGGTGGCATTTGTTTCACCTCAAAAAATGCCTCGATTCACACCTTAATCGATCAAGCAAGTACTGCAAGAAAAAGCATCAAAGGTTTGCATGAAACACGGTTCCGTCTTTACGATTCACAATTGCATACACACTTATTGAAAGAAAACAGAATCGAAGAACGTATGTTGATCGGAATCAAAAATAATGAATTTGAGCCGTATTTGCAAGCAAAATTCAATTTACATACGATGGAATTGTGCGGTGCAGAAGCTTTGGTTCGTTGGAACGCACCGTGCGGAATGATTTATCCAAACGAGTTCATTCCAGTTTTTGAGAAAAATGGTTTCATATCAATTCTCGATTTCATGGTTTATAAGTTGGTGTTGAAATATATTCGCAATGCAATGGATCGAGGGCTTCCAATTTGTCCAATTTCTTTAAATGTATCTCGTGGGCATATTGACGATCCTCTATTTATCGAAAAGTTTTTGGATTTGTTGGAGCTTTACCAAGTCCCAATCGACATGATTGAATTGGAAGTCACAGAAAGTGCCTTCATCGAAGACCGCACTCGCCTCACGGCGTTTATCAATGACTTGAAATTACATAATATTCACGTATCCATCGACGATTTTGGCACAGCGTATTCTTCGCTCAATCTTTTGAAAGATGTCGAAGTGGACGTTTTGAAAATCGACAGAGAATTTTTACAAGACATTGACGTCGTCAAATTGACAGAAATCCCAAGCAAAGACAAAATTGTCATCAAACATATCATCGAAATGGCAAAAGCACTCAATTTCAGTATTGTGTGTGAAGGAATCGAGACAGAAGTACAAATTGAATTTCTAAAAGAGATCGGTTGCTCCATCGGTCAAGGGTATTATTTTGCAAAACCAATGCCAATATCGGAATTTGAAGAGCGTTTTTATCCAGATTTTATTTGATTTACAAAACAGAAAAACCTTATGTATTTACTTTTTCCTGAAGAAAGTAACACATAAGGTTTTTTTATTTGTATCCACCTTTCCTGAACAAAGATGAATACAAATAAATTATATTGTATGACTGCTGATTGCTCCAATTTTTTTATATTGATCAGCAACCACTATTTAAAACACCTCCACTACAAACAAAATAATCTGTAGCAAAAGAGCGTTTTACAAATTAAATAAAGACAATAGACCCCCATAGAAAAGAGTACACGACTCATTCCTACGGAGATCCAATGGTATACTTTATAGAAAAAGGATATTAGCCTTTTTTCATTTCTTTCAATCCCATCAATTGGTCAGCAAAAAGTTCAGGTCTCATCAATTCGATTTCGCCTTTTGCATTTTTGTCAATGATCGGTGCAAATTCCATTACATCAAGAATTTGTGTTTGTAAATCAATACCAGGTGCAATTTCAATCAAATGCATTCCATCTGATTGCAATTTGAATACACATCTTTCAGTGATAAACAATACATCTTGTTTGTTTTTGAGAGCCACATCGCCATTGAAAGTAACTTGCTCTACAGAGCTTAAGAATTTTTTGTTTTTACCTTCTTGTGCAATGATGACTTTGCCATCTTTGATATCCACTTTCAAGCCACCCGCAGTAAATGTGCCACAGAAAGTCACTTTTGGTGTATTTTGAGTGATGTTAATAAAACCACCACAACCTGCAATACGAGGGCCAAATCTGGAAACGTTGATATTTCCTTTGGCATCACACTCAGCAAGACCTAGATAACATTGGTCAAGACCACCACCATCATAGAAATCGAATTGGTATCCTTGGTCAATCAATGCTTCTGGATTTTGAGCAGAACCGAATTTCGCACCACCTTGAGGCACACCGCCGATAGGGCCTGCTTCGACAGTCAATGTCATGAAATCGCCGATGCCTTCTTCGTTCGCAACAGAGGCCACGTATTCAGGAGCACCTACACCAAGATTGACAGCCACATCTTTTTCGAGCTCCATTGCACCACGACGACCGATGATTTTTTTCGCACTCATTGGTAGTGGTTCTGGAGCCACTTCAGGAGCACGTTTTTCACCTGATAAAGTTGGATCGTACACATCAAAACCGAGTGTTTGTGTATGGTCAGCTGGATCTGCAACAACTACGTAATCCACATAAATGCCAGGAATTTTTACAAGACGAGGATCAAGTGTACCATTTTTCACAACACCTTCCACTTGCACTACGACGATACCACCATTTTTTCCTGAATTTTTAACTGCTTGTGTCACAGAGGTGCCTTCAAGTGGAGCAATTTCTTTTTCTACAGTGATATTTCCTGCTTCATCAGCGTAAGTTCCTCTAATGAATGCAACATCAACTGGGAATGCTGGGTAAAAAAGGTATTCTTCGCCTTTGATTGTCATAATTTCAACGATATCTTCAGTCGTTTTGTCGTTGATTTTTCCCCCACCATTTCTAGGATCGATGAAAGTACCCAAACCAACTTTTGTGAAACAACCAGGTTTGTGACCTGCGATGTCTCTGAAAAGGTGACACAATGCACCTTGGGAAACGTTGTATGCTTCCATTTTATTTTCCAAAGCCATTTTACCCATAGCTGGCACAGTTGCCCAATGTCCTGCTATGAAACGTTTGAGCATGCCTTCGTGAGCGTAATGTTCTGCCCCTCTACCATCTCTATTTCCTTGAGAACCACAATATACGTAAGTCAAATCTTTTGGATGTCCTGTTTCTAAGAATCTTTTTTCAACAGCTTTATGTAACGCTTCAGGAATGGCATTTCCTACGAACCCACTTGTTGTGTAAGTTACGCCATCTTCAATCAGTTTTGCAGCTTCATCAGCTGTAATTACAGGTACTTTTCTCATAAAATACAATCCTCCTCAATATATCATTATATATGTTTTATTTCACCAACTAGTACCATAAATATAGTACTATAGACTATCAAAAAACTGTTAGTACTGCATTCTTTTACACTCTATAACACTAATTTCAAAACAACAATATAAGACCATAATCCGCTGTGGCAAAATCGAAATCCCACCACAGCGAACAATCGTCTTTTATTTTTTTTTAAGAATTACAACATTTCAACGAAAGATTGCAATCTTGTTTTTACTTGGTCAAAAGAGGATACTTCTTGATCCACTTCAATTGTCAAGTTTTTCACGCCAGCCGCTTCAAATTCTCTGTACATTACAGGGTAATCCCATTCTTCAGGATCACAGAATTTCATCATAGCGACGATAATTGCATCTGCATTTTTTTGTACTTGTTTCGTCATGAGCATTTTGCCTTTGATTTTTTTCGTATCAGTTGCCACTGAACATCCATACATTTGTTGCCAAACTTTTGCAAGTCTGTAAAGAGGACCTTTTTCGCTATCAAGTACATCAATACGGATTTGTCTTGATTCTTGAGCCAAGTCGTCATCAACGATTGCAATTTTGAATTCATCAAAGATGTCAAGCAATTGGTTTGGCTCCAAAAGGATACCAGTCACGATGACTTTTTTGCCATCCCAAGGTTGAACAGGCATAGCTTTGACTTCCGCAATCAATTCTTTGACTAATTTAGTATGTTCTTCTTTCAACATAAATTGTCTTGCTTTGAATACAGCATGACGATTCACAGCGTTGATTACTTGTGGATACTCTGCACAAAGGTCAACAAATTCACGCATAACTGCTCTATTTTCATTGTAAACCACGATGGATTTTTCAATGTCAAGGTTTGTAATTTTCACATCAAGAATTTTTTCAAGTTGTGCTTTTACCAATTCATATTCTTCTACTAAGAATTCGTTTGCCACTTCAAGACCTCTATTTTGAGGGTGAGTGAACACGATTACAGGAGAAGTACCTTTCCATTTTTGACTCAAACATTTCAAAGTGTCACATGGCACTGAAAATAGCACTGCGGACAACTCATCGTAAGCACCTTCGCATTGGAGTTCCATTACTTGTTGCATGATTGAGCATGCAAATGGAGGCAAGTATGTACGTGCTTTGGAAACAGTTTTTCCTTGAGCTCCCCAGATACCCATAGGAAGGTATCCAGTTGCATGAATCATTTCTTCAGGTGCATAAATTGGCATAATCCCAACCGCACCTTTGCCAGTTGCTGCTTTATAATCATCCAAAGCTTTTTTTGGATTTTCAGAAATCTCTTTTAATTGTGATAAAATAGCTTCTACTTTACTCATGGTATTTTCCCCTCCTTATTCAGCGGCTTCCAAGTTGGCTTCCATCAATTCTACTAAAGTTTGCACACGTGTATCAAATTGTGCTGGTGCAAAGGTACGAGGATCGGTTTGGTCACCATCAACACTTACGTAAGGCAAGCCATTTTTTTCTTGAATAATTTCAGCAGTTTCTACATTTAAGAAACTCATCAATTTACAACTTCTGTTCAAGTGATAGATTGCCCCATCGACTTTTCCTTTTTCCATAATGCCAATCAATACGTTTGCTTTGTTTTCTAGGCAAGTATTGATATATGTTCTAGTATATGCTTCTGCCATCGAGTGCATAGACTCATCATTTGGGTCATAAGAAAGATCCCACATTGCAGGGTATGCTGAACCAGTTAAGATTGCATTCATATTTTTCAAAGTTTTGAACGTGTGACCAAGGTGAGGCCATACAGCGATACCTTCCCATTGTACACGAGTTTTTTCAGCACCTTTGAACGCATAAATTCCCGCTTTTAAATTATCTTCGATTTCATCAGCAAATTTTTTGAACGTAATTTCAGCGTAATCAAGCGAACGACAGGCAACAATCAAGGCCATGTAGTTGAACAAATCAAATCCATTGAGTGGAGATGGTTTGTATTGCAACATACTCGCAATGCGATTCCAGTGGAATACAGAGCGTTGTGTTTGATTTTTTACATCTAAGAATTTTTTGTAATCAAAAGGTCTACCACAGATGACTTCCAATTGAGAAATCGCATTTCTAAATTGACCTGCAATATATTCTTTTGCATACTCAGGAATTGGCATAGTGTGGTTGAATGGCACGTCGATTACGATACAAGGAATGTCCAATTCCGCAGCCACGTTTTCATACCATTTCAAAAGTGTATTACAAATATTGTTACAAGTGATTACCA
>JAWXUZ010000176.1:0-2721 GCA_044425835.1 Bacillota bacterium
GGCGACCACAGGTCGCCCCTACAAAACCCAAACCATACATATATTGTGGCGAATGGTCGCCCCTACATAGCCCCATCACCAAAATAAACATCATGCCACACCAAAAACATATAAATCGTCCATATCTTACGGCTATAATCGGCTTTTCCTTCTTTATGTCCTGTCAAATATGCCATGATTTTATCGGTATGAAAATAACCCGCTCCGCTCCCATTTTGGAAAACTTCCGCAACTTCATTATACACACTTTCTTCTTTCAACCACACTCGAATCGGCACGGGAAACCCAAGCTTTTTCTTATCGGCAACGGCTTTTGGCAAATGCCTATGTGCCGCTTGCCGCATGGCAACTTTCGTTTCTTTCCCCCGAATTTTACAAGAAAGGGGCAACTGCCTCGCCACAGCAAATACTTCTTTATCCAAAAATGGCACTCGCACTTCCAAAGAATGTGCCATACTCATTTTATCGGCTTTCAGTAATATATCCCCGATCAACCAGAAATTCATGTCGATGTATTGCATTTTCGTCACGTCATCTTGATCGGCAACTTCATCGTAGAATTTTTGTGTCAATGCACGGTGCGGATATTGCCCCGACGGATTTTTGAGAATGCCCTCACGCTCTTCTTTCTGAAACATAAACGCATTCCCGATGAAACGATCTTCTAAATCTTTGCTCCCTCGTATCAAGAAATTCTTCCCTTTGATATTTGGCATCAGAGCCGCTGCTTGCCCCATCGCCGTTCTCATCGACTTCGGCAAACGAGTCAGCGGTCGCAGAGAATCTGGCTCACAGTAAATGTTGTATCCACCGAAAAATTCGTCCGCTCCCTCTCCACTCAAAGCGACTTTCACATGCTTTGCAGCAGTTTGACTCACGAAATAAAGTGCAATTGCTGACGGATCCGCCAGTGGCTCGTCCATATGGTATTGCACTGTGGGAATGCTCGCAAAATACTCTTCTTTCGTGATGAGTTTGCTGTGATTCTCGATATTAATTTCTTTCGATAATTCTTTCGCATACGTCACTTCGTTATAATTTTCGTAGTCAAAACCAACAGTAAACGTTTTGTCACCATGGAAACACGCCCCAACATAGGAACTGTCCACCCCACTAGACAAAAACGAACCGACTTCGACATCACTCACTTTGTGCATTTGTATGGAATCCTGCATAGCAGAGTCGATTTCATCGACAAATTGCTCCATCGTTTTTTCGTGATTCACCAAAAAATCAGGAGTGAAGTACCGCTTGGTTTTCAATTTTCCACGGTGGAACGTGAACGAATGCCCCGGCAACAAACGAAATACATTTTTGAAAAAGGTCTCTTTCAACACGCTATATTGAAAGGTCAAATAATTTTCAAGGGCAAGTGGATTCATCTCTTTTTTCAGATCGGGATACTCCAAAATACTTTTGATTTCCGAGCCGTAAATTATCTGATCGTTTGCGAGTCCGTAGTAAAACGGCTTGATTCCAAAGAAATCCCTCGCCCCGAATAGTACTTCTTTTTTCGCATCCCATATGACAAAGGCAAACATACCACGCAATTTGGGCAGTAATTTTTCGCCGTATTCTTGGTAGCCATGAATCAAGACTTCAGTATCGGCCTTACTCCCCATTTTGTAGCCTTTGGCGATCAAATCTTCACGCAATTCTTGATGATTGTAAATTTCACCATTGAAAGTAATGACAAGATCCCTTGTTTCGTTGTAAATTGGTTGGTGTCCGCCCTCCAAGTCAATGATGCTGAGGCGACGGAAGCCCATCGCCATATAGTCATCGATATATTGCCCTTCACTGTCAGGCCCTCTATGAATGATTTTATTTTGCATGTTGTCAAGCACTTCTTTTGAGTTTGACAATTTGCCTGTAAATCCACAAATACCGCACATATCGTTCCCCCTACTGATTGTTTCTAATATAAACTGTTCCTCAATTAAATATCACCAATTGAAAAAAAGGAAAGACCTTGAGGCTCTGCCTCAAACTCCGCCAGCTTTTGAAAAAGCTGGAGCAAAACTTTAATTTTGCTAGCCTTAGTATTTTGTACATTTCATATCTTGGACAACATTTAATTTCGAGGTTCAATAAATTATTTCTTTGTAACTGCTTCTTTTTTCGCTTTTGGCTTTGCTTTTGGTTTTGCTTTCGCTTTCGCTGCTTTTTTCGGTTTCTTTTCTTCTTTTTCTTCTTGGTTTCTACCAAACAATTCAGACAAATACGCAAGCCCTTGGATTTGTCCTTCTTCTAACATATGCCATTCAAAATTGAAATTCCAGTTGTCAGTTGCTGTCCCTGGTTTGTTCATGCACGCTTCACTGCCAAGATCCATGACATCTTGCAAAGGCACAATCACTGTATTTGCAACGGAAGAAAATGCCAAACGAATGAAGTCCCAGCTCACATTTTCGCCACCAGTATTCATATATCTTCTGTAGTGATCTTTTTCATCTTCAGGAGCCACACCGTACCAACCTTTGGTGGTATTGTTGTCGTGCGTACCTGTGTAGACGACCATGTTTTGCTCTTGCATGTGTGGTAGATAAGATTGATTGCCCGAATTTCCAAATGCGAATTGTAGGATTGCCATTCCAGGAAAACCAGTTGCTTCTTTGAGAGTTTTTACTTCTTCAGTAATGACACCCAAATCTTCAGCGATGATTGGCAAATCTTTCGTATCGAAACGTTTTTCCATTTCTTTGAAGAAAGGAAGACCTG
>JAWXUZ010000002.1:0-57299 GCA_044425835.1 Bacillota bacterium
CCCTAACTATTGTTCCCTCAATTAAATTTTGGGCTTTTGTAGGGGCGACCTCTGGTCGCCCGTTTCGATAAAACGTTGGTTTTTCGCAATATTTTGTTACTATCTCAATACTCACCGCCCAAGAAGACGGCGGTCAGCGTAGCTGACTTTGCTTGCAAAGTGAGTTGACCAAAGGCGGACACCGTAGGTGGCTTTTCCGCAGGAAAAGTGATGACACTCACCACCCAAGAAGGGGCGGACACCGTAGGTGGCTTTTCCGCAGGAAAAGTGATGACACTCACCGCACAAGTCCTCACCGCACAACCCCTCACCGCCGAAGACCTCACTTCCCAACTCTCGACAAAGACCCCAATAAAATCTACAACCAAAAATACCACCCCAGTAGAACTCTCTACTGAAATGGTATTTTTTTGAATGTCATTTTTTAAAAAAGTTGTTTATCCTCTTTTATATATACAACAACATATTTTTTAATTCTTTTTAGTTCTTAATACTTGTCATCATAATCATCGTAAGCATAATTATCATCGTCATAGTAATCATCTTGTGCTGGTGCAGGTGCTGCTTTTGCTTTCGCTTTTGGTTTTGCTTTGCTTTTTGATGCTTTCGCTTTTTTAGAACCATTAGGCAATACAAAGTTTGCAAGCAAGTTGTTCAACATAGTTGATTGACTTGCCAATTCTTCACTTGCCGCTGCACTTTCTTCTGCTGTTGCAGAAATACTTTGTACAACAGATGAAATTTGGTTGATACCCAAATTGATTTTTTCAGTTGCTTCTGCTTGTACACGAGATGCACTTGCGATGTCATCAATTTTGATGATAACTTCTTCTGCATTTGCTACTACACCTTCCAAAGTTGTCGCTGCTTTTGTTGCAACTTCATTCCCTTGGGTTACAGATTGGATTGAATCGCCAATCAAAACTGTAATGTTGCTTGCTGCTTCACTACTTTTGCTTGCCAAGTTACGTACTTCGTCAGCAACTACGGCAAAACCTTTACCAGCCACACCCGCTCTAGCCGCTTCAACTGCAGCGTTCAGTGCAAGGATATTTGTTTGGAATGCGATGTCATCAATGATTTTAACAATTTTGCTAATTTCATTCGATTTTGCATTGATATCTTCCATTGCGTTTACAGTACTTTGCATTTGTTGGTTACTGATTTCAATTTCACGACCCATGTCAGTCGCAATTTTGCTTGCAGTGTTTGCATTTGCAGAGTTTGCATGAATTTCTTCTGTTACTTTATTGATAGAGTCTGACAATTCTTCTACTGTGCTTGCTTGTTCTGTAGAACCTTGTGCCAAAGTTTGTGCTCCACCAGCCATTTGGTTTGAACCAACAGAAACTTGATTCGATACTTCGCCGATTTGAGACAATACATCGCTCATGTTCTCAATAAAAAGCTCAACAGATTTTTGAATATTGACAAAGTCACCAATGAATTCTACAGATGGGCCAGTTGTATAATCCCCTTCGGAAAGGCTTTTCATAATTCTACCAATGTCATCGATATAAGAAATCAATGTATCAGAAGAACTTCTTACGCTATCACACAATTCACCAAGTTCATCACCAGATTGGTATGATGGTTTATTATGTAAATCCCCTCTTGACATTGAACTCATAGAGTCTCTTACTTCGTGGATTGGGTCTAAGATATCTCTGATCAATTTGATCATGATGAGTACACCCGCAATAAATGCAACCAATAGCAATGCCATAGAAACGTAAGATGAAAGTGAATTTCTTAGCGTACTTGCTTCAAATGATTCTACTTGTACTTGATCTACTTGAGCCACAAGTTGTGCACGAATTTGTGCCACTGCATCAAGTTTTGGTGAACATTGGTTGATAAATTCGGATTGAGCAGTATCCATATCACCTGCTTTTATGTGATCAATGACAGCTGTACCGATTGCTTGCCATTCTGCAATTGCTGTTCTGTATTGTGCAAGCAAAGTTGCATCCAAAACACCAGTTGCTTCTGCATTTGCCAAAGCAGTTGAAATATTTTGAAATTGCGTATTTACGACTGCTTCATACGCTGAAATTCTGCTTGGGTCTTCGACGATGTACATATCACGTACTGCCCTTGCCCCAATGTTGACACTGAGTGCTGCTGACAACAATTGTTGTTGTGCTTGTGCTGGTCCACTTGCATAGTTTGCCAATTCTTCGTCAGCCGTTCTGAGTGATGAAATCGAAATCACAGATACGATTAACATCAACGCTAGAATTACCGAGAATCCAACAATCAATTTACTTTTGATTTTTAAATTTTTTAACATTACTACTCATTCCTCCCATTAACATAATATTGCGACACGATTTACCCTACTAGTGAGCAAATTTCCCAACTTTCCCACTATCTCTTACGCTTTGTTGCTTTTTTTACTGAATCCAGAACAACCATTACGAAGTCTTTCTTCAGTAATAATTATCTTGGATATCACCCATCTATACTATGATATCACAAAATACGAAATAATGCACGCTTTTTTTTAAAAAAAAACAAACTTTTTTTCACGCACTATTTACTTACACACATTTTGACGAGATACAAATTCTTCGATGAAGAGTTCTTCGCTTTTTTTCTCGTCTTTTAAGTATTCCTCATACTTCTTTTCTCTTAATTTTTCGAGTGAAGAAGTTTCAATTTTAGAAGCCACGACTTGTCGTCGTCTATATTCTTCTAATTTTTGCAATTCTCTTAGGGAAGCATTTTGGCGTTCGATTTCACGCTCTAAGCTGTCAATTGTCGCTATATAAATGTTTCCCTCTAAGATTGTAATGCCATTCAATTGTTTTTCGTTAAATTCTCTGCTTGTTTCTCTGTATTTCATTTGCAATGCATTGATTTCCGCTTCTTTGTTTGCGACATCTAGCAATGCTTTTGCGTGTAGCATTTTCTCTGATTCTAATTTTTGATTTTTGAAATTCATTACCGATTCTAACTGGAATTGAAACTTTTTCATAAATCATTTCCCCCATAAAGTTTATATATCATTTTAATATACTGTCGAGTTGTTCCATGACTTCCTCATACGAAAAGCGTTCGTAAATATCTTGTTGCAAAAATCCATTGATCAACTTTACTTTTGAAATTGCATGATCCAGTTCTGGATTTGTGCCGACTTTGTACGCCCCGATGGAAATCAAGTCGCTATTTTTTTCATATAAACTCATGAGATTTCTCAGTTTCGACGCCAACGCACGGTGTTCATTTGAAACGAGTAACGTCATCAGACGAGAAATGCTCTGCCCAATATCGATTGCCGGGAAGTGATTGGCATGTGCCAACTTCCTCGATAAGAAAATATGACCATCGATAATCCCCCTCACCGTATCGGCAATCGGTTCATTCGTATCGTCACCTTCGACGAGAACAGTGTAAATCCCAGTGATTGAGCCATTGCCAAAATTTCCGGCACGCTCCAATAGTTTCGGCAACTCCGCATAAATCGACGGTGTGTATCCACGGGCAATCGGCGGTTCTCCGACGGCAAGCCCGATTTCACGCTGTGCCATCGCAAAACGTGTGAGCGAATCCATCATCAGAAGTACGTCTTTGCCTTGGTTTTTGAAATACTCCGCCACTGCGGTTGCAACGAGTGGACATTTCATTCGGAGCATCGCCGGTTGGTCAGACGTTGCCACGATGACAACAGAACGAGCCAAACCTTCGGGACCCAAGTCTTCTTCTAAAAACTCACGCACCTCACGTCCCCGCTCTCCCACAAGGGCAATGACGTTGATATCGGCTTTCACACCTTTTGCAATCATACCAAGTAGTGTACTTTTCCCAACCCCACTACCAGCAAAAATGCCCATACGTTGCCCTTTGCCAATCGTGAGACAACCGTCAATGGCTTTCACACCAAATTCCATTTTTTCACGAATCGGCGGACGCTCCAGCGGATTTGTATATTCCGTTTGGACAGACACCATATGGTCAACGGGCAATTCTTCTTTGCCGTCCATCGGACGACCCATCGCATCAATGACACGACCTATTAGAAAATCACCCATCGGTATTTTCAGACTTTCGTTCGTACTTTTTACAAATGTTCCAGCAGACACCCCAACCATACTTTCATACGGCATAAGGAGTACACGGTCTTCTTTGAAGCCCACTGTTTCTGCGTAAATTTGACGTTTTTGTGCTTCGTTGTAAATCAAGTTGATGTCGCCGATGCTACTTTTTCTGCCTGAGGCTTCAATCGACATACCGACGATATTTTCAACTTTTCCAATATAACCAATCGTTTCCGCCTTTTTAATTGCTTCTGGAATTGCTTCAAACATTACGTTGCACCTCCATAGCCCAACCCTTCGACGATGCTTTTCATCACCTCGAGTTGCGAATTGACACTCGCATCGATTCTCTGGTCTGGCAATTCAATGATGCAAGTACCAGGTTCTGCATTGTCGATGGCTTCGATTTTAATGTGTGGCGAGAGCAATTCCAAGTCTTTTCTGACTTGGTAATCGACTTCCATAAACATAGCAGAATCGAGTTTGGAAATATAAATTTTGACCCATTCTTTGCCATGCATTTTGTCTGTCGCTTTCAAAATCATTTTGCGAATGACTTCTCCGCTCGATTGTAAGCTGACTTGCACAATTTTTTCAGCGATCGCCACAGCAACTTCTTTCAAAGTTTCCACATTATCACGAATCAAATCGTGTTTCGTTTCTTCAAGGGTTGAGATTGTGCCTTGCAATGTTTTGAAATACAAAATCGTTTCATTGGAAACTAGTGCCGCATATTCTTCATCGGCTTTGTCTTTTCCGTTTGCATAGCCCTCATCGTATCCTTTAGAAAGCCCTTCGGCATACGCATCTTCTTTGATTCTTGTAGATTCCATCCTTGCATTTGCAACTAGTTCCTCTGCTTCTTTCATGTTTGCCATTTTGGCCTCGGCAAGCTCTGATGCTAGTTGTATTCGCAGTGCTTCCACTTCTTCACGTTCTTTTTTTGCCTGTTCGAGTTCTTTTTGAAGCTCAATCTGATCAATTTCTATTTGTAACATGAATTGCGGATCGTCTGTTGGTTCAATTTTGTATTCCTTGGTGGGTTGTTCATCACCTGTAAACGGTTTATAAATATTGTCTTGCACATCTGCTCGCTCTGATTTCAAATCTTCTTTGCGTTCACCATACAATTCTTCGATAGTCGTTGGTCTAAAATTTGCCTTTGTATCTTCTTTTTGTATCTGTATTTCACTATCTTCAAATTCTTCCATGAACAGTTCTTCAAACTTACGCAATCACATCATCTCCTCCACCTTTAGAGATAACGAGTTCACCACTTTCTTCTAAGCTACGAATCAAACCTACGATACGTTGTTGAGCCGCCTCAACATCGGTACGTTTGATATTTGTTGCAAATTCAAGCTCGGATTGTACCGTCTCCACCATACGACTTGACATGTTGGCAAAGATAACATTTGAAACTTCTGGGATACTTCCTTTGATTGCAAGTACCATATCTTTGGAGTCGACGTCTCGAATAAATCTTTGAATCGCCATAGGATCCATTTTCATGATATCTTCAAATACAAACATTTTCTTACGGATTTCTTCTGCAAGTTCGATATCTTTTCTACCCAATTCGTCCAAGATGTATTTCTCGTTGGCACGATCCATGTAGTTCATAACGTCTGCGATATAATCGATACCACCAATCTTTGTATAATCGGTTGTCATAACGGCAGAAAGTTTCTTTTCCACTTCATGTTCAATCAATTTGATTGCTTCAGGTGAAACACTATCCATTTTCGCTACGGCTTCAACGACTTGGATTCTTGTCACTTCGGGCAATTCCCCAATGAGACGTGCCGCACGGTCAGATTCCACATAAGAAAGAATCAAAGCGATAGTTTGTGGACGTTCTGCCTGCAATAAAGTAAATAGGATTTTATCATCATATTTACCAAGGAAGGAGAACGCACGCACTTTGAGTGATTTTGAAACTTTGTTGAGGAGTGACGCCGCCATATCTTCCCCGAAGGCTTTTTCGAGTACGCTACGAGCGTATTCCATACCACCTTCTGTAACCATTTTATGCGTCATACAACTTCTGTGGAACTCTTCCAAAATGGCCTCTGTATCTTCTGATGAAAGGTTGCCAAGTTTTGCCACCTCAAGGGTCAATCTCTCGATTTCATCTTCAGATAAATATTGATATATCTTAGATGCTTTTTCAATTCCTAAGGAGACAATGACAGTTGCCGCCTTTTGTTCCGGTTTAATATCCTCAAGAGCCATCTTCTTCCCCTCCTTCTTCAGGATCTACGCCATCAAGGCCATTGAGCCAAGCACGAATGAGCTGTGCTGCAATACTTGGGCTTTGTTCAGCAATTTCACGTGCTTTTTCACGCAATTCGTTGCTGGCTTCTGTACTTAGGCTGAGCAATCTCTCTTCGACGTCGTTTTGTTGCTTGTCGATCATACGTTTTAGGTATTCTTCTTCTAGCTTTGAATTGTCGGTAGGAGGAATGATAAGGTTCATTTCTTCCTCTGCCAATTGTTGTTGTTTTTTCTTTCTTCTCATCATCAAGATGAACATAATCATTAAGAACAACAATACACCGGCAATGATTGCACCAATGATAATAAAGTTGCTTGTTTCTTCAACTACCACTACATCTGCATCAGGATCATAAGCCATGTAGAATGGTGCTGCTACAACTGTAATTTTTTCATCTTGCAAATTGACAGCAATACCCGTTGCATTCCCAACTAAGGAAATGACTGCCGCTTCATCCAATGCACCCAAATCTTCACCGTTGATTGCCACAGAAATCGTCAAATCTTCAAGACTTCCGGCATCCGTTTGGATTTGTTCTTTCAATTGGTTGACGTAATAATCAACGGCAGCCTGTCCGCTGTAATACGTTTCTGTACCATCGAGAGGAATATTCCCATACGTCGGGATTTCTGCATTGTTTTCCACACCCGGCACACCGCCTATGGCTTCGCCATCACGGTCAAATTCCACTGCACTCGATTCGTGGTAAATAATCCCACGGTCGTAATCTGGAATTGGTGGAGAATAATTGCTAATTTCACTAATTTTCTTATCGATATCGACAGTTGCTTTTGCTGAAACTGTGATATTGTCATTGCCATAAATTGGGCCCAATATATTGAGTACTTTTTCACGGATGGTATTTTCCATGTACTCTTCGAGTTCGATTTTAATTTCATTCGCAGTCGTTGCCTCGTCACGGTCTTGGTACGTCACTGTATTTCCAAACCCATCGACAACGCCTACAGATTCAAACTGCACCCCTGGGATACTATACGAAACAAGATGTTGAATCCCTTTGACCAACTCAGAAGATACTTCCATTCCATTTTTCATAAATACAGTAACCGATGCGGTCGCTTCTTGCTTGGCTGTGGAATCGAGTACGTATTTTTGTTCTTCTGCGAGTACGATATAGACTTCTGCATCAGAAACACCATCGAATTTACGAATGGTTGCTGCAATGGATTCTTGCAATTGGTACAAGGAGTATTGTTGATTTTCAAAATCCGTCGACATCATACCTACATTATCACCAAAAATGTCGTACGTTGAGCCTTGCTTTGGATACCCCTCAAGGGCAAGTTCTGCTTTTAATTGGTATGCCAATTCAGACTCCACCAAAATCGCACCATCGGAATATTGATAATCCACTTCTCTATCTTGCAGTTTGATCATGATTTCTTGTGCTTCTGATTGTTCAAGCCCTGCAAATAGCGTTTCATATGGGCGGTTGTTCAAAAAGACTGCCAAACCTATGGACAGCACAAGTACGCCCCCACCGATGATTAGTATCATTTTTCTAAGTTTGGGGCTTAAATTCGCATACTGCAGTTTTATTTTTTCAATTATTTCTTTTACTTTATCATTCACAATGTATGCCCTCTCAACTAGAATTTGTCATATGCTGTTTCGCCAAAAGTTGATTTTACTGCACAATCACAACACGAACAACTCAATTTTTATTTCCGTTATTTGCTAAGCCAAGCTTTGCTAAGCCAGACTAAGCAAGTAAAAATAAAAATACAGCTTACACACTCATACGAATCAATTCGTTGTACGACTCAAGCGTACGGTCACGAATTACAGTCAAAAGTTCAAGCGAGACTTGTGCTTGCGTTGCTGCAACATTTAAGCTATGTGTATCTTGAGATTGTCCAGTTGCAAAGAGGTATTGTTCTTTTGCCAAAACTTCATTTGTAGATTTTACATTGCCAATGGTTTCGGACAAAACGTCACGGAAATCACTTGCTACCATTTGATTTTGTGGCTGTTGCAAAATATTCATGCCACCTTTGATATCATCTAAATTGTTAATGCGTTGCATCGGTGTTATTGTTGAGAATGTCATAATTAGACGCTCCTTTTCTTTTGTTTTTGAGTGCTTTTCAAACTAATCTTCAGATTTTTATCTTCCAATTTCCATGCCTTTTGCTGCCATGGCTTTGATGGCATTGAACGCCGTCACGTTGGCTTCATATGCTCTTGACGCTGCCATTGCATCCGTTGTTTCTTTGAGTATTTCAACGTTTGGATACAGTACATACCCTGCCTCATCGGCATCTGGGTGCGTTGGGTCATATACTGTTTTATAATCCGTATCATCTTCTATAATTTCAGTCACCATAACACCTTGGCTAAGGTCTGTATCACGGCCAATTGTACGGCGGGTATTTTTTTGCAGTGTATTGAACGTGTCTTTGAAATCGCTCTGTGCAATCGGTTGGAACACGACCATTTTCCTTGTGTATGGGCCACCATCGTCCTCTGTCCTTGTTGAGTTGATGTTTGAGATATTTTCTGCAACGACATCAAGTCTACGTCTTTGTGCAGTCATGCCTGAGGCAGCAATATTAAATGAGTTTAAAAAAGCCATAAGAAACTCCTTTCGATTCAAAATATAGTCGATTAAAATAAAAAATATTAAATCTCAACGCTTCAAATTGGTGTGTACTTGCGTAAGTGAAAAATAAAAGTTTACTCGATTTTTTCAAAAATCGCAGAGTGTGAGACAGCATCTCACAGTCTTTCTTTCTCTATTTTTTTGTTGATACTTTTAAATTTAAATCACTATACTTACTTAATGACGACACGCAATTTTGCAAATTCAGCACTAATTTGTTGAATGGTTTGTTGGTATTGAATTTGCGTACTTGCAAGCTCTGCTTGCTCCACATCAAGATTGACACCGTTTCCGTCAAGATTGTACGATTCATCTTCTTTGACGTGTGTACGAATCCTTGTATCTTGAATTGCTTCTCGATTCCTTGATTTTGAGTTTGTACCTAAATAATTCAGGTTATTGTATAATTCATCTTCAAATGTAACGAATTTCGCCTTAAACCCTGGTGTATCTTGGTTGGCGATATTGTCTAAAGTGACGGTTTGTTTTTGCCATAAATAATCCGCCATTTTATTGGCAGTTTGGAGTGTATTGCTAAATATCATGAAAAACACCTTCTTTCTTTGCGATTACGCTTATTTTGTTTTGATTTTACCTTGTTGCAATGCCCCAAATGGTACCCCTTACACACAACCCCTTGTGTTTGGGTGAATTGCAAATAAATCCATGAAATTTTTCTTTTTCAATAAGATTTTATCTGATATACAGATAGATTTCCTTCTATAGATTATAGCCAATAATCAAACAAAAATCAACAAATTTTCAGATTTTTTTTCAAATTACTATCTTTTGTACGAATCCCACTATAAAATCACAAAAAATCGTGTGTAAATTCTATAATTCTACAAAGAAATAAAACAGTGTTTTATCAAAAATAACTAATTCCATCGTCAAAAATACTTATCCATTCATCTATTTATACTTATGTAAGAAAAAGGGGATTCGTACTTTTTGGGAAAGCTTGTCTTAACAATGTTTAGAGATGGCAATAGGAGACCCCAAACGTTTTATTTTTAGTCGAAGTTGCATTTTCCTATCGAGCAACCACAAGGTCAGCTCTTCCTACAATAAACCTGAAATATGAAATGTAGGGGCGACCTGTGGTCGCCCGCCATAAATTCCGCCACCTTGTTTTTAGCGATATTTTACTAGCAGATCACGTTCGGGCAACCACAAAGGTCAGTTCTTCCTACAATAAACCTGAAATACGAAATGTAGGGGCGACCTGCGGTCGCCCGCCATAAATTCCGCCACCTTATTTTGGAGATATTTTACTAGCAGATCACGATCGGGCAACCACAAGGTCAGTTCTTCCTACAATAAACCTGAAATATGAAATGTAGGGGCGACCTGTGGTCGCCCGCCATAAATTCCGCCACCTTATTTTTGGCGATATTTTACTAGCAGATCACGATCGGACAACCACAAGGTCAGTTCTTCCACAAAACCACAAAAAGAGGAGAGCAATCATCTGCTCTCCCCTTCGGAAGTCCATAGAAGTAGCACAGTTGCCTACTATCATTCTATGTCCCAATATTTAATTTAGTACTTTTTTATTGAGCGAGTACACCAATTTTTCCAGTTTCCCACATTGAGTCACCCTCTCTGTAAGTACCCTCTGGATTATTGTTCATAGTATTGGCTACCCAACTTACTTTCGGTTGGTATTCATCTTCACCGTCAGAACTGAAGCCCCATTCCCCGCCTACAGTCGCTCTCAATTTGAGCAAACCGCCCGGATTTTCATTTGCATCATATAAAACAACGGCTTTATCGTCGATAGCAAATGTAATTACACTACCTGTACTTGCATTGTTGTAATTCACTGTGATACTGCTGACAGGCTGTGCTGTTGCCCCAGTAACTGGATTTACTGTTGTGCTTCTTGTGTAAGATGCCAAAGTAATCGACATCGTACTTGAAGCTGCACCAGGATCATCATCACCTATTACCACATTCGCCTCTAAGCCCGCTTGTAACAAATCTATCGTAACAGCATCTAATGATCCATTATTCATGTACCAAAGAGGTTCACTAAAATTCAAAGTCAATGTTCCGTTGTATTTTCGGAAGTTCGCTGTAGATTGAGAACCTTCGACACCTGTGTCACCACCGATCGCAACTGTTGGTCCTGTCTTATCTTGTGCTGTAAATGTACCAAGGAACTCTACAACATCGGAATCAACGTTACTTGGATCGCCGACTGCCACAGCGAATAATTTATATTCCACACCCGATTCCAAACCATTTATCGTACCGTAGTTGTGATATCCACTGACCCCACTGACCCCATTTAGGATATTAGAAGCCACAGTTCCTTTATCCGTATACGGCATCGCTGTGTCACCTCTTATGATTGCTGCTGTTATCGTCATATTTGTGATTTGTGATGCCGGAAATGCTATAAACGATACATTTGCTATGATATCCGTTTCAAATCTAAACGTTGCAGAGTCATCATAAAACGTTCCTTCTGTGATTTTCAAAGTAGGTGGTGACGATTTTTGTGTTCTAAAGTAGAAATGCTCCACTGCAGATGTACCGTTCGCCGTACCTTTTAAGAATACGAACAAATCGTATTCGTAACCAACGTAATCCTTTCCATCTTCACCAGTCGCTTCATAAAATTCCACTGTATTGGTTGGGTCATCAAACGGAATTTCTGTACCTGCCGCAATGCCATTGACTATCCTTGCAGGCAACAACGTCATCAAATTGAAATTCCCAGCTCCATTTGCAAGCTCAATTTTCTCAATGCCCGAAATCGATCCATACGCAGAGAACGTACCATTCGCCGCATAAATTGTATTAATCATTGCATCGTCGAGCGTCAATGACCCTGAAGCGTTTGTGCTACCATCTTCACTGACTACCGTGCCGATAATTGGTGTACCCACTTTCCATGCCCCTTCGAGATTTTGTGTTCGTGGCACAGCTACCCAGTATACATCGGCAATCTTATCACTTGATATATTGAGCGATACGTAATTATCCCCTGGTTTGATCCAAGGTTCATTCGTGTAGCTTGGTGGAATCGAATCTCTAAATGCCCTTACCATTGTCATGATATGGCTTTCATCCGGCGTTGCCAAGTTGGCAGCATAGTTGAACGTAATCAAATCAATATATGGTGCAAATGAAGAACTTGTGATATCTGGCGTTGTTGCAAAATTGCTCAATCGATCTTCTCGACCCATCGCACCGTACACACGAACCGACAAATCTTCTTGCCATAATTCTGAATCTGACACACCGTTAACTGACGTAATTTCAAACGCCAATTTCCCACTATACCATCCAGAAGTATTGCTTGTGCTAAGTTCCGTCAGACCCAAAGTAGTGAGTGGATCATTTGCATTGGCAGCAAGAGACATCCCTCTAAATCCATCTGCATTCGCCGATGCCCCTGTACCAATTTGTACGTAAGCAGCTATACCATCCGTATCAATTTTCCATTGATAAATATTGTAAGTGATATTGCTACTTGCCCATACCAACAAGTCAAAATACATACCGTCTTCGACGTCAATGTTACTTGGTGTCAATTGGAACGTATGGTGCAAGGTGTTTGTCGTTTCACTTGTCTCTGTCAATACAATGAGCGGTGGCTCTGTTTTGAAGGCAAGATTGACTGCTTGCGTAGAATATAGCATTTCATTTCCAGATTTGTCTTCAATGTCAATCAATTTGAAGTAGTAATCGCCATTACTTACCAAATCATACGTATTTCCTGGAATCACAATTTGTGTAAACGTTTTTCCGCTGGAGGCCGTCATCGTTGCAACTGTGACCTCTTTCCACAAATTGGCATCAGGTGTAATCTGTGTTTCTGGGTCACCCGTCGGACGATACCAAAGCTCTAAGTGATTGCTAAGATTCGATTGTAACAACGGAATGACAATCGTCGAAAATCCTTGATCATCCGTTTGTTTTGCAGTATCTTGCACGATTTCACTAAATGTGAGTGTCATCGCTGAAGATGTGGTTGGATTGCCACTTTCATTCGTTGTGCCAAAAGTCAATCCGACGGTTGGCGGTGTTTCATCGAGTGTGCTTGCAGTCACCATATTGATATTTGAAATATTGTCATTTCCATTTTTATCTTGCCCTACATAGTAAATATCGTAGGCTTGTTCCAAGTCAAGTTTTGAAATTGTGATTGTTTTCGCTACATTTTGCGTGATCGCAGTACTGCCGAACGCTTTTGAGTTGTAGCCACCTATGACACGTTTTTTCACCCAATCATTGTCCCAAAGATCTTTGAGTAAATACCAATCGTCTGATGAATTATCCAATACATAATCCGATGGAGCAGTCAACATTTGAAGACCTGAATACGTCATTGCATAGTAGAACGTAATGTCTTCATCTGCAAGTACTGACAACGTAATTGTATCTGTTGTGGTACCCACAACGTCTACAGTTAGTGTCGGCTTTGTATCATCAGGTGTTGTGAATTTCGTTTCGTATACCGCAGAGTATTGCCCTTCGTTATCGACAACGACGGAATACAAAGTATAATCTGCCATTTCAAATAAATCGTATACAACTTCTGTTGTTGTTTTGATATTTTTGCCAACGATTGTTGTACTTCCTTTATATAGAGATTCTGAAGGAGGAAGCAACAAATCGCTATCCACCAATTCACCAACCGACGGTGCAGAGTTTTTATGTCCCTCTAAAATTGCCCAATATACCACACTTTCTTTCGTGGTTTTGTAATCAAATTGTACTGCCGTTTCAAACGGTGTATCCACCGATACATTAATGACAGCTGGGAAGCCTTCCATGAAATCTGGGAACGCTGGAATGTCTCTCACTTCAATAGAAGAAAGATTTCCATATTTATCTTCTGCCATAACATACATTGTATAATCTTTGCTACGGTCAAGTCCTGTAATTGAGAATTCATTATCGTCCAAGGCGTCAACTTCTTTCGTTGTCGAGGTTGCAGTCGCACCAGGACCTGAAAGCACTTGGGCCTGTGCTTCTTCAGAGTCGAGTGCCACAGCTACGCCATCGACACCTGCTCTTGGGAATTCTTCACCTTCTACATACGTTACTTGATGCACGATTGCCGCTTCATTTACAATTGTTGTAATATCAGCAGAACCACCTGTACCATTTGCAGTGTATACATCAATGATGACTGGAGGTGTGGTATCAATTGTTTGGAATTTGATTGTCACTACCGCAGAAGAATTATTGCCGTCCGCCGTCATGATATACAAAATATAGTCCGTGACTTCTGTCAAACCATTCATTACATCTGTATGTTTTTCAAGTTTTCCACGGTATTTGTCTTCTTCATCCGCATTGCTTACGACAGCGTAATCAAGATTTCCATTACGCAAATCGCTCGCCGTTGGTGCTGGCATATCCGATGTATAAATTGCCCAGAAAATATCTGCATTTCTAAGCGTTACGTAATCCACCACAATAAATTCAGATGAGATTTCAGAAATAATCGGGAAGCCTGTCGCAAAACCTGCTGCTGTATCGTCAGCAGTTTTGAAGTTTTCATATCTCACGCTACTTGTATCGCCTTTTTCATCAATCAACATAACAGTGAAAATATAATCTGTATCTTTTTCAAGGCCAGTCATAGGCACATAAAGTTCTTCATTTAATGCAATTGGCAAAGAACCACTAAAGAGCAATTTGTAGTTGAGTGGATCGATCACTTCCAAATCGTCAATTGTTGCATAACCATCTTGTTCTAGTGTCACTGCCCATTGGATTGTGCCACCTTTATTAGCTTGGACAACCCCTCTTGCAGTCGTACCACCAATGGTATCAACTGTTGGGAATCCTCTTGAAATACTTGGCAAACTCGAAAGTGCAATTGCCCCTTCTGAATCGACATCTTGCCCTGCCACATTTGCTGTGATACCTGGACGAATTTCAAGTTGGTCAGGCAACATTTCAAGTGTCGCACCAGATACGTTTACTTTTGCATACCCAACTTGCCCTTGACCGCTCACCGCAATGCCTGCATCTAATAAAAGTTCATCTACTAACGTGTCTTTATTTAGGTAAAGAGCCGCACCAATTGCATCTTCATCGACAACAAGCATTTCAATCGTGCCAGATTGCAATGCCAATTTGTTGCCCTCACCCATCAACCAAACTTCGTTGAATACACCAAGGAGATCGACTTCAATACCCGGTTCTCCATCTACAATGATATTGATGAAACATTCATTTTTGTTGTTCAATTCTTCAATATATGCATCTGCCGATACAATTGTATTTTCTATGTAAGAATACCCACTTGCAGAGACACTTTTTGAAACATCCGCTCCCCCTGCAATACGTAGTGTTTTCACACCAGAATTATTGAACTGTACACTACTTTGCCCTGCATGGCTAATACCTGTACCAGTAATAATGACTTCACCCAAAACGATTACATTATCTAGCATAACATAACCAGAACCAGTTCCTGCTGTAATGAAAAGATCACCGTCAATTACAGTATTTATGAGTGTCACACCAGAAGAGGAAATCGTCACGTTATCCAGTACGTACCCCAAACTTTGTGTGGATGGTTCAGAAATGATATACCCCAAAGAGTCTGTCATAATTTTTGCAATTTCACCACGAGTGATATTTGATTTCGGGCGGAACGTACCATCTTCATACCCTGATAAATATCCTTTGTCCGTTGCCGCATTGACAGAACCAACACTCCATGTACTAATCGTTGTATAATCATAGAAATGATTCGTTGCGTTCATTTCTTCTGGCACATTGAGATTTCGCACCAACAAAGAAACAGCTTGTTCTCTTGTCAAAGTCGACGTTGCTCCCGATGCTCCTTCAGAAACTCCAGAAAAGTATCCTTGTGTGTACGCAACATCGATATCTCTTGCGTACCATTCTGTCCCCGTAACGTCTGAAAATTCAGCATCGCTCGTTTCAGTATACCCAAATGCACGATTCATAAGAGCCACAGTTTCCGCCCTTGTGATATCTCTTGTCGGATTTAGATTTCCTGTCGAATCTCCCGCATATAGATTTTGGTCATACATATTTTGCATATATGGTTCTGACCAATGCCCAGAAATCCCAAGATCTGCCGCTTGTGCTTCTTCGACTGCCCCTACAATTGGTAAGGAGGATACCCCCATTGCCACTGCCATTGACATTGACAATGCAAGTGCCGTCATTTTTTGCATTTTACTTTTCGTTGCTTTCAAAAACTTCATTTTGCATTTCACCTCTACTCATTTTACACTTAACATTAGTTCCAACATAGTATATATAATCCATTAATGTAATTGTCGTTTCCGTCTTTCCGCTTCAACAGCAAAAATCCATGAACGAATGCGTTGCTCTTGTTTTTCATCTATTTCCAAAAATTGACACCCATATAGAAATGCAGTTCCTACAGATATCTTCCTTACAATCTTCAAAGGCAAATTGATTGGTGGTTCTTCCACATTCAAATCAATTTTATATTGCACTGCTTCATCTAAATCTTCATGTGTCGAAAACCGCACACCACCACAACTAAGATCCCGTAAGACAATATCTAAAATTGCCGTCCTGTCCAAGTATAGCTTCGAGGCCAAGTCGATATCCATTCGGACGTCTTCTCGAATATTCGACAATTTTTTAGGTTTTTCTTCCTCCCCTTCTTCAGGAGGTTCTTCGCCCTCAGCGTAAATTTTACGAATCTTTCTTACGACAAACCCGTCGTTTTTCATCATCATAACACGCACTTCGAGTGTCGTTTTGTCTGCATCAAATAGCTCAATGACTACTTTTTGAATGACTTTGACTTCCATATTTTCCATGTAGCGAAAATGTGCGATTTGTATGGTGACATTGTCTTCAGAATAGGCAAGACCATCACCTACAAGCAGTTCATCTTTATTGAAAATTTCACATTTGACTAGCATAGTCCCCCTCCTAACGATTCCCTTCTACACTCACACCTTTAAAACAATAAAGCAACTACTATCTTATTCGACAGAAATTTCTTCTTTTATCGGGTTTTTAGTAGATTTTATATTTTCTTTTTCCAAAGAAGTCAAAGAAAATTGCAAAAAATAAACGTAAATGTCTACGATTGCAGCGTAGAGCGATTCAGGTACTGGCATTCCGCAATCAAGTTGCGAAAGCATCGTTGCAAGAGATGTATCTTCAAAAATTGGCACTTCGTTTTCCGCTGCCACTTCGACGATACGGTCTGCCATATGCCCCATGCCCGAGGCAATGACAATCGGTGCGATTTTGTCGCCATCGTATTTGAGTGCGACGGCTCTTTTGTTGAAATTTTCATCATATCCTAACATTGACGGCATTCTTCCCTTCATATACTTTTGGAAAGACATCTAAAACAGTCAGCGGTCTTGGTGCTTTTTCGACATAGACTGCACCGACACGGAAGCCATGTTTTTCAATCATAGACTTGACTTCTTTTTTCACTTCTCTTTCCTTAGAAGCAATTTTTTCAGGAGCATACACTTGCAAATCCATCGTTTCTTTTTGCAAAAACATAATGACATCGAATGGTCCCAAATCTTTGATATCAAATTTCAGATACAACTTGACTCGTTGTTCCCCACTTTTTCCACCACTTTTTTCATTTTCTCCATCGTTTGGATCGATCCAAATATCAGAAAAGAACAATGTTTTTGCAATATTGATTGGTATTGTCAAATGTACCAAAGGGAGATATACGCTTTCATTCATCAAAATATTTGTGATGACTTGGCGAAAAGCCTCGACATTTTCATATCCTGCTTTCCCTTCGATTCCTTTTTGCAAAAGCGATACAAACGGGTCTTGAGTCTTTGCAACTTCATCAGCCCCCATCTCCGCTTCTCTTAGTATACCATGAATGGTTATACTCTCGTCAAGTCCTTTTTTTACAACATTAAATCCAAGTAGCGTTTCAAATGCAGAAACGACACCTTCTTTTGTGCTATTTTCATACCTTGCAGTGTTCAAAAGCATTGACGTAATCAAATCCCTTAATGTTCCAAAGTCATTCGTGGTTTTAATATAATTCCCTAAAAAAGGAATGATTTCTTGACGTATGACATCGAGATTGGCTTTCGTATCTCCCATCGGGATATTGATATTTAATTTTTGCGTCAAATGATTCAAAATGGCTTTTGCATCGCCACCCATATACGGTTGCATCGCTTTTAGCTCAATCACTATATTTTTCATTATATGCTTACTCGCTGAAAAATCATTATATTTTTTTGCAAAATTCAAAATTCTTGATTGCACTTCTTGCGAATCGGTTTGCTTTAAAATATTTCGCAATGTATCGAATAGACTGGTCTGGAATTTCGTTGCCCCCTCGACTTGCCCTTTGATCATCTGTGCCAATTCTTCTTTTGGTATATCTGTTTGCTGAAATAATTTTTCAAGTGCTTCGGTAAACTCAGGGTTTGCATACTCCATAGAAGCCTCACCATTTCTATACCCAAGCAAGTCGCCCATGACATCTAAAATAGTTGGCGAATTTTTCAACATACGAATGAACGTCTCAAAATTTGAACTCTTATTTTGTATTGCCGACTTGTCGTCTTTCAAACTCAAAAGCTCTTCTAAGGCACTTTGCCCAACTTTTACAATCGGGTCTTCAAACTCCACTTTCTTGGGTGGCGGTACCGGATCGAAATTCGTCCTTGTCCTCGTCGCCACATTATAATTCGTGTCCAATCAATTCACCTCCTTATATATACGTTCTATATTTACGTCTCAATCTGTCTTTGAAGTGATTCTTTCTTCTAAAGATATTACTTGTATATGCACGTTTGTACGCTATTTTCATAGCGATAATGGTACAGTTAGAATTAGTATACATTATTTTTATTGTTTTGTCACCTCTTTTTCTATTTTTTCTACAGATTTTCTTTCAAAAAAATAAAAAAAAATATTTATTAAAAAAAGCTTTCATTTTTTTCAATTATCGTGTATACTCATTATGTGTCCTTTTGCGGATATTGCAGACAAGGAAAAATATACAATATAGTATGGCAATTGAATCCGATTCATATAAATACTTATATTGTTGAATAATTTTCTTTTTTTCATTAATATTTTTCATGATCTGCCGATATTAACTTAAGAACAGCGAAAATTACCGTAGTGAACTATATAATTAAGGTGGTGCAAACACTTATGAGCAATGGCATTGACAACAATATGCTAGATATGTACTTGTTTGAAACAAACTCTCTCCTTGAGCAATTAGAAGAAATTATGCTTGAGGCAGAAAAAGCAAAGTCATTTAGCACAGATAACATCAACGAAATTTTCCGTATTATGCACACCATCAAAGGCTCTTCTGCTATGATGGAGTTTGGTTCTCTTGCAAAACTTGCACATAGAATCGAAGATTTATTCTTCCTTATTAGAAAAGACAATTCTGTTGATAAATTTAGCCAAGAAACAAGAACTGAATTATTCGACCTCATGTTCCGCTCCAACGACTGCATGAAAATTGAAGTTGAAAAAATGGAAGATGGCGATTACGATGGTTCTTCTTCACCTGAACTTGAATCTTTGGTAAGTGACATCAATACTTTCGTAGAAAAAATTTCAGGCGAAGGCCCTGCGACACCTGCTGCTCCAAAAACAGAAGCAGCAGCAACAGCAGAAGCACCAGCACCTGAAGGCGAAACATTAGAAGACGTAGGATATCTTCCTCCAACGACTGCACCTTACATTTTGAAAATCATTTTCGATGCAGGTTGTGGTATGGAAAACTTACGTGCCGTTATGATTCAAACTTCTCTTCGTGATGAAGGTGTAATCGACGTCGCATATTATCCATCAGATGTTGAAACAAACCCAGAATCTATGGATTTCATCGTAGAAAATGGTTTCTTTGTTTTGATGGACGATGATGCATATACCGAAAAAGTCCAAGCAATCGTTTCTGAAGCTATGAACGTGGAATCTTTCCAACTCATTCATAGACCAGTAGAAATTGAGCCTGCCCCTGAAACTTCCGCTACAACACCTGCTAGTGCCGAAATTCCACAGCCTGATACACCAAAACCTGTGGCACCAAAAGCACCAGCTCCGCAAGCACAAGCTGAACCAGCTCATACGCAAGCTCCTGTAAAACAAAGTATCATCAGTGTCAACTTATCAAAACTTGACAGCTTGATGGCGATTGTTGGGGAAATTGTTATTACTGAATCTATGGTAACGGCGTCTCCTGATTTGAAAGGTCTCAGACTTGACAATTTCACAAAATCAGCAAGACAATTGCGTAAACTAACAGACGAATTGCAAGACATTACAATGTCAATTCGTATGATTCCAATTTCTGGTGTATTTACGAAAATGAATCGTATCGTCCGTGATATGAGCCAAAAACTTGGAAAAGATGTTAAGCTTACAATCATCGGTGAAAATACCGAGCTTGACAAAACAATTGTAGATAGTATCAATGACCCACTGATGCATATCGTCAGAAACTCAATGGATCATGGTATTGAAGCAAATGTTGAGGATCGTCTCAGCCTTGGAAAACCTGCACAGGGCGAAATCGTACTTGAAGCAGAACATATGGGTAGTGACATCATCATCACTGTAACAGATGATGGTAAGGGAATTGACCCTGACAAAATCCTCATGAAAGCTAGAAAAAATGGCATTTTGACAAAACCTGAAGGCGACTATACAAAAAAAGAAATCTTATCTCTTATTTTATCTGCTGGTTTTTCTACAAACGAGCAAGTAACAGAGTTTTCTGGTCGTGGCGTTGGTATGGACGTTGTAAAACAAAATATCGAAAAAGTCGGCGGGATTGTTTCTATCGAGTCTGAACTTGGCGAAGGCAGTTGCATGACACTTAAAATTCCGCTTACTTTGGCTATCGTTGACGGTATGGAAGTTTGTGTCGGAAAATCGACATTTACAATTCCAATCATCAATATCAGACAATCGTTCAAAGTCACTGCGGGTCAAACTACAATTGACTCTATCGGAAATGAAATCGTTGAAGTTATGGGTGATTTCTATCCTATCGTCAGATTGCATGAACTTTATGGCATTCAAACTGAAATTACAGAAATCAGCGAAGGTATCCTTGTATGGGTAGAATCAAGCGAAAAATCATACTGCTTATTCGTAGATGAACTCATCGGAGAACAACAAGTCGTTGTCAAACCTGTACCAAAATACTTGAGCTTTTTCAATATCAAAGACATCGGTATTGCAGGCTGTACAATCTTAGGCGATGGAAATATCAGTATCATTCTTGATATTTTCAATTTACACACTGCCTCAATACATACACATTAAGGAGGGGATATTGTGAGCGAAGAAATGTTAGAAGTAATTGACGAGCAAAGAGAATATGAGAAAAATGGCTTAGTTTACGAGCCTGAGGACACCATTCAAAAATATCTAGCCTTCAAATCCGACGACTTGACGTTTGGGATTATGGTAGATACAGTAATCGAAATCATCACAAACCACTCAGTCACTTCACTCCCTTGTGTACCTGATTATATCCAAGGGATCATCAACTTGCGTGGCCAAATCATTCCAATCATTGACATTCGTCTTAGAATGGAAAAAGCCGCAGGCGAAAACATCAAAGATGCTTGTGTAATTATCATTGAACTCGATGAAATTACAATTGGTATTTTAGTAGATGAAATGTTGCAAGTGTTTGATGTCAAAACGAAAGTAATTGCATCACCTTCCAAAAATCAACCATTTGTCAATGGTTTGATTCATCTTGCTGATGGAACAGTTATGTTTTGTTTGGATTGTGAATTATTGGTTTCTACACACTAAGCTAAGCGAAACCAAATTACGTAAAGTTTTATTTGTTGTATGCTTTCCGTTCAAGTGAAAGCATACGCAATTTCCTAACCACTCCCAAAGTATTTTGAGAGCATGTTTGGGAATTTCATATATCACAACATAAAATCGAACTGAGGTATGTAATTATGATATTAGATGAGAAGGATTTTAAAAAATTAGCAACTTTCATACACTCAAATTACGGCATCGATTTGCATCAAAAAAGACAACTTATCGAGGGTCGTCTATCTGCAAGCATTTCTGGCAAAGGATTTAATAGTTTTGAGGAGTATGTCAGCTTTATTATCCAAAAAGGTACGAAAACAGATATTGATTTTATGCTTAACAAATTGACAACGAACTACACGTTTTTCATGCGTGAAGAACTGCATTTTGACTATTTGAAAACAACGGTACTGCCTTATTTGGTGAAACACAAAAAAGACAAAACGATAAATATTTGGAGTGCAGGCTGTTCTTCTGGGCAAGAACCGTACACCATCTCTATTATACTAAAAGAGTTCTTTGGTGCACAAGCAGACCAATGGGATACAAGAATCCTTGCTACAGATATTTCTCAAAATGTATTGGCGACTGCAAAAAAAGGTGTGTACGGTGCGGATTCTATTGCATCTTTGCCCGATGAATGGAAAGCAAAATATTTTCATTCAACGCCAAACGGTTCCCAATACACTGTCAAAGATGTTTTGAAAAAAAATGTAATTTTCAAGACATTCAACCTAATGGATCCAATACAATTTAAAACGAAATTTGATGTTGTTTTTTGTCGTAATGTCATGATTTATTTTGACACCCCAACGAAAGATGCTTTGGTAGAGCGATTCTATGATGCCACAGCCCCTGGGGGATATCTTTTTATCGGGCATTCCGAAACGGTAAATAAATCAACCACTCGTTATAAGTATTTGATGCCTGCGATGTATCGAAAAGCATAAAAATATGAATGACTGTTATATATATCATTTGTAATTCAAACGAAGATATTCACCCTTTTATGACTGGGTGAATATTTTTCGATTATTACGATGTTACAGGTGTTACAAGAAAAAACATATCCTTTGTCTAAGCCATACAAAGGATTTATGGAGGTTTTTATGTCTGAATCGTCAAACCCACAAAAACAAATAAAACCGACAGGTACTACTGATCACTTGGTCATGCACCAAGCCAAACTCAATTCTATGGTCATTGCAATCGGTGCATCGACTGGTGGAACGGAATCTACACTCAAAGTCCTTCGTGAATTCCCAAAGGACAGTCCGCCTGTTTTGATTGTACAACATATGCCCCCTGGTTTTACTGCAATGTATGCACAACGACTCGATTCACTTTGCAAGCTCAATGTCAAAGAAGCACAAAATGGCGATGTCTTAAAAGCGGGTCATGCCTACCTAGCCCCTGGAGACCTTCAAATGCGATTGACTCTGCAAGGCAAAGAAAAAGTTTTATCTGTCAGAAGTGGAGACAAAGTGAGCAGTCACCGCCCTTCAGTCGATGTTTTATTTCATTCCGTTGCAGAAACGATGAAACAACATGCTATAGGAATTATCATGACTGGTATGGGGCGAGACGGAGCTGCTGGGCTTTTGGCGATGAGAAATGCCGGTGCATATACCTTGGGCGAAGACAAAACGACTTGCGTAGTGTACGGTATGCCGATGGAAGCCAAAAAAATTGGTGCCGTTATGATGGAAGTACCAAACCATTCCATTGTACACATGGTGCAAAAACAGTTGAATAAATAATTCCAAAAAAAATCTTGAAAGAGGCAGTTGCAAATCTATAAAATGCAAGCGTCTTTTTTTTTGTATAATCCGCTCTTTCTTTGAAAATAATAAGAAAACGCACATTTTTTTAATTTTTCTTCTTTTTTTTCATTTCTGCCTTAGTAAATTATAGTTATGTGCCGATATATAAGTTAGAGAAAATAATTAAACTTTTTTAAGGAAGGAGTGTTACTATGAAAATTGGTTTTAATTCTATAGTCAACGCCTCGCAAACAACCGCTTCACAAGCACAAACAAAAACACAAAACATTCAAAAAGAATCAACCACTGTGCAACCACGTAAAAGTTTTGATTCTATGATGTTTCAACAATCTCCGACCGCTGCAAAAATTGATACTGCAAAATCGGAAATTTCTTCTGAAGCAAAAGCACCAAAGTCTCAAGACTTTTTATCCACATTACAAAAAGAAATTGAAGATGGCACGTATTCAGTCGACGTCAATGCTTTGGCAAAAAACATGACATTTGCTGGCGTGATTTGATTTTATTGCCATATAAATAGAAAGTAGGTGTCTTTTTTGTACACAGTTTCAGACCTAAATTCTATTATGGAGAATTTACTTGATTTTATGGAAACTTTGGTCGGTATCGAACAAGAAAAATTAGAAGCGACCACAAAGAAAAACGTAGACCTCCTAGAAGAAATTATGCGAAAACAACAAGCACAAATGATGCGTTTTAAGGGCTACGATAGAAAAAGAGAAGCCATTCAAAAAGAATTGGGCTTTGAAAACCTTTCTTTTCGTGAAATTGCAAAACAAAGCAAAAACCCCGATGAACTCGATCACCCTGTATTTGAAAAATTAGAAAAAGCAACAAACCAATATCGTGAACTCAATGAACTCACAAAAAAATCCATAGAGATTAACTTACATGCACTCAATAAAGCAATGCAAGCAAGCCAAGTGGCAAATGCAAACTTAAAAGATGGCACTATATTTAAAAATAGTAAACTCTGATTTTTTTTGCACGATATGATTTCCAAACCAAACTATACACTTACGTAGAGCGATTTTTTGATATCTACGTAGAATCTAAAATAGGAGGAACTTTTTTATGATGCGTCCAACTTTTGCCGGATTTACAACTGCACAATTCGGTATGAGCACCGCCATGAACTCACTCAATATCACTGGGCAAAATATATCAAATATTAGTACAGTTGGATATACCCGCCAAGCAGCAGACCAAATTAGTATGAATTTGACGAACCCAAATGGTGCGTATTCCATCGGGTTTGGTGCATTGACAACAAGCACTTCCCAATTGCGTGATCCATACCTTGACATTCGTTTTCGTACAGAAATTGCAAGTGTCGGCGAAAATGAAGTAATCTATAACACTTTGACTGACTTAGAGTCAATCTTTGATGAATTTGCAAAAGTCGGGGTGCAAGAAGCTTTGACCGATTTGATGAGTTCTTTCCAAGATTATTCATCTAACGTCAATAGTGCGGAATTTCAAGAAATGATCAAAGCCTCGTCTGACTCTTTGGTGAAGCTAATCAACGAATATACAAACCAATTGGATACTGTCCGTTCCGATACCGTTGACGGTTTGACAGACGTAGATATTCCAAATGTAAATGATATTTTGTCTCGCATCGGTGAATTGACACAATCCATCGAAACAACTGCCGTAATTGCAAGTACACCTTTGGAGTTGCTTGACCAACGAAATTTGTTGATTGATGAACTTGCAAGTTATTTGCCAATCAAAGTGACTTATGTTGCAACAGATGTGCAACCGGGTGTCACAATTGACCGTTTGCATATTGAACTCGTCAACACAGAAGGTGAGAATTACACTTTGGTAGATGGTCCTGTTGCTGGTTCTTTCAACACATATACAGATGAAGACACTGGCGACCAAATCATCACATATACAGCGGGTATTGGCGAAAATATGCTCACAGGCACTGGTATTTCAGTCCTAAACAATGCACTCGAAAAATTAAATGCTGCAAATACAAGCCTCGAAGCCATCAACCAAGCAATTAGTGATAACGCCGGCGATACAAAAGCAGTCGCAACACTATTAAACGAAAAACTCGACTACCTTTCTTATAGAGATGGTCTTTTGGAACAAATCAATGCATTTTTGCCAATTGAGGTGACTGATACCGGTAATGATACCGTATCAATTGCATTTACACCAATGACCTTGAATACCGATGGTTCTGTAAAAGATCCAATCGCAATTGATTTGACCACAGGCGATGATGTCTTTACGTTAGATACGGACGGAAGTCTTCTTTTGAGTGGTGCAAACATCATGGACGAATTGACGAGTGGAGAATTGACATTTTCTTCTGGCTCAATCAAAGGTTCTTTGGATATGTTAAATTCTTATGGCGATGCTGTGAGCCAAAAAGGGCTTCGCTACTACGAAGCTCAACTCGATGAATTTGCAATTACAATTGCAGAAGTATTCAACCAAATGAACAATGTAGGCGATCCCGTTTACGTAAAAACAGCAAGTGGTGCCATTGCGTATGAACTTGCATACGAACCAATCTTAGATGGTGCTGGCGATCCTGTACTTGATGAGACAGGTCGTCCAATGTATTACGATGAGGAATATGAAGCCCAAACAGGTACTCCTGCAGTCCCAGTGTGGGCAACTGACCCAGTCACTGGTGCTGGTCTTGTCAATGATGATGGCACAGCACAGCAAGCCACAAGAACGACTTTGGTCTATGAACCTTTGTTGGATGATGATGGCAATATTGTCTACGTTATGGATGGTGACGATATTGCACTTGACCAGTACGGGAATAGAATCTATTATACCGATGCTACGGCGACCGATTTTTCAGGTACTGAACCAACACCAATGGCAAAAGACTTGTTCTCTTTTGACCCAGCTGATCCATCTGGTACACTTCGTATTGCAGAAAATTGGAAAACTGGTTTGTATACTGTATCTGCTTCCCAATACGAGGGTGCTGCCTCTGGTGCAAATGATAATATCTTGAATTTCATCGGTGCGTTAGAAGGTTCACATGCCTTTGAAACGTATATGCCTGACCATGAAGGCGGTGCATTACTCTCTGGATTTACTGGTAGTTTTTATGACTACTTCACAAATATTGCAACGACTGTCGGTCTTGAAACGAAAACCACATACCAATCCTTAGAAAATTACATCATTTTGGTGGCTGACATTGCAGATTCAAAAAGTTCAGTTTCCGGCGTCAACTTAGACGAAGAGGGTATGAATTTAATTCAATACCAAAGTGCATATTCAGCTGCGGCTCGTTTGATGACAACCCTTGATGAAGCTTTGGAGACATTGCTCAATATGGGACGTGTCGGTCGTTAATTCGTAAGCTATAAATAGAAATTAAGTAAAGGAGTAAGAATATGAGTATATCAAGAATTGGAACGAACCAAATATTGAAAAATTACCAAACAGGACTAAATAAATCTTGGTTGCAATCACAAACAGATATGATTGCAGTCATGTCAGGAAAGAAATTCCAAAATATATCCGAGGATCCTGCAACTGCTGCACGAGCGTTCCAACTACGCAAACAATACGTGGCAAATGATGATTATATCAACAATGTAGAAGAAGTTGCCTCACATATTGATACCGCTGCATCGAGTGCTTTGCAAGTCAATCAAATTCTCGAACAAGTAGAATCTGATATGTTAAAAGCACTCAACGATCCAACAGGTGAGGGGGGACGTGATGCGATTGCGTCTGCAATCGAACAGTTGCAAGAGGCTGTTGTTGCAAGTGCCAACGCAAAATTCGGAGACAAATTCCTTTTTGGTGGTGAAAATGTTTCTTTTGCCCCATTTGAGTTGCGTGATGATGCCACAGGTGTCAGAGACGACGATGGCAATTTTATCACACAAAAAAGTCTTTACTTTACAAATGACGGTGTAAATTACTATTCTGTATCTGACCCAGACCCTTTGGTGCAATCGGCATTGAAAGAATTTGCCGATGCAGAAGTTTTCATCGATATGGGCTTCGGTCTTGAATATAGTGGCACAGATTCCATTCCAAATTCCGATAACCTCGTCAGCAATAGTGTTATCGATATGTCAACGTCTGGTTTGGATATGCTAGGGTTTGGAGTAAGTGATGATGGGACACCGACAAACATTGTCGATTTGATGGGGCAGTTTGTAACAGAACTTAAAAACGGTCTCCGTTCAGAAACAGGTGATACGGATACTTTGACCTCTACCTTCGGACATTTTCAAGATGCAAAAAATGATTTGCTAAACTATACAACTACATTGGGGACTCGGGGAACATTTTTAAATACAACATTAACCAGACTAGAAGAAAACAAATTTACATTAAATGAAAAAATTGTAGCGACTGTGAATGTTGACACTGCAGAAGCAATTACAAATTATTCATGGTCACAGTTTGCTTATAACCAAGCACTAAAGATTGGTAACACAATCTTGACACAATCCTTTATTGATTATATGCGTTAATCAGAACTACAGCAATAATAAAAAAGAATGAGAGGTGATTTTGATGGAACAATTATTAAAAATATCTACAATACCGGCAAAGTTTTCCATTTCGGTAACGAATGCCACTTTGCAACACAAACCTTCTAATCCATCATATGAAATGACCCGCCAAAAAGGCGGACTCTCGATAGATAGTACCCCGGCAAAATTAAACATTGACTCTTTTGAATGTTACAATAGCATCAACCCAACGGTTGGCACAGCTGTGAAGCAAGCTGCCCAAAAGGGTGAGCAAGCTGCCTTTGATGCTGGACAAAAGTATACAAACCAAGGGAATATGTTTATGCGTGCCCAACCAGGTGAAGATGTTATCGAACAAATTTCACAAAGTATGTTTAATGTCAATACTAACGTTGGAATTAAATTTTCTCCGTCAGTACCACCTACTATTTCATATGAAGAAGGCCGTTTGTCAACAGAATACCAATTGGATAAATTGAAATTCGACTGGAGAGTACTCCAAGGAGAATTTGAATACGTTCCTGGAGATGTTCATTTTGAACTAGAGCAAAGAGCAGACATTGAGATCGAATATATTGGTGGCCCAATTTACGTGCCTAAGAGTGCCGATCCTGCTTTGCGTTTTAGCTAAGAAATAACAATAATTAAGGATGTGACCAAATGCAAATTAACACAAAGTATTTTTCTACGATTGATTATACAGAGGAAGAAGTGGTTCACTTCCCATCAGGTATAATTGGTTTTGAAGTATTTAGAGATTATATAATTATACAATTTAACAAAGAAAATGGCAGTCTTTTTTGTTTACAATCTATAGAAGAGCCTGCACTTGCCTTTGTTGCTTTAAAAATTGCAAATTATATACCCGACTATCCCCAAACTATAGCAGATATGACAGATACAATTACTTCAATCGAAGATTTTTTGTTCTATACTATTTGCGTGATTCACGAACCAATTTCTGAAAGTACAACGAATTTGAAGTGTCCTATCGTGATCAATTTCAAGACTCACGAGGGGGCACAGATAATTTTGGAAAATTCAGAATTTGCATTTAAGTTTCCTTTTTCCCAATTATTTAAAACGGAGGAGGCTTAATTATGTTAGTTTTACAAAGAAAGCTAGGCGAGAGCATCTATATCGGAGACGATATTATCGTGACAGTGCAAGACATTGCAAATGAACGTGTGAAAATCTCAATTGATGCCCCAAAACATATACCGATTATGCGTGAAGAATTGCTCATTGCAAAACAAAATAATGAAGAAGCAAGTCATGCCACAAAACAAAGTGTGGCTGGTTTGCAAAACTTCTTCAAAACGTCTAAAAAATAGCATTTTTTACTCATCTCATTGCAGACAATTATTTTTCTATAGGAAGTACCCATCACTGTTATAATTTCATGGTGTGGTGCTTTCTATAGAATTTTTTATTGCAGAAACAACTAGAAAATGCAAGCTCTTACAAAATAGAGCTGTCGCACCACCTTAAAAATCATCGTAACTACAACGAAGATTTTGACTCGTGTGACAACCCATTTTTTGTAATGTAATTTCTTGACATCTCGCTATTTTTTCGCTATGATAGAATCGTTAAATCAACGAAAACAAAAGGAGTACTCACATGGAAAAAGTTTTAATTGTCAAATACGGTGAAATTGCGATGCGTCGCAACAACCGCTATATTTTTATCAACCGCTTGATTTCTGCCATTCGTAGAAATTTAGAACCTCTCGGGGATTTTTACGTGGTGCGTGACCCAGGAAGACTCATTGTCACAGACCGTGGTGGCACTTTGGATTACGACACTACCATTCCCGAATTGCAACGCATCTTCGGATTGGGCAGTATTTGCCCCGGTGTGCGTCTGGATGATTTGGAGTACGAAACCATTCAGGCAGGGTGTCTCGCCCATATGAAGGAGCTATACGGCGACAGAGAAGTCACTTTCAAAGTACAGACCCGTCGTGCCAACAAATCATTTACGATGCCATCTATGGAAATGAATATGGAGCTTGGCGGATATTTGCTACAAGAGATGCCAAACCTCACCGTGGATGTGAAAAATCCTGATGTATTGCTCCATGTGGAGCTTCGCAATAGTGTCTACTTGCATTCATCTACAGTCAAAGCGTATGGCGGTCTTCCTTATGGTAGTTCCGGAAAGGGGATTAGCCTGCTTTCAGGTGGGATTGATAGCCCTGTGGCGACATGGCTCATGGCAAAAAGGGGACTTGAAGTTGAAGGTGTCTACTTCCACAGCCCACCATACACAAGCGAATGGGCAAAAGAAAAAGTCATCGACCTTGCCAAACGCATTGCCGATTTCACAGGCGGATTTACGTTGCACATCGTCCCATTTACAGAGCTACAACTGTATTTGCTAGACGAAGTGGCACATGACAAATTGACCATTCATCTAAAACGTGCCATGATGGTGGCTGGCGAAAAAATTGCAGCAAAAACCGATGCAATGACTTTGGTCACAGGCGAAAGCCTCGGACAAGTCGCAAGCCAAACGATGCATGGCATTCATGCAATCGACGGTATTTGCGAACTGCCGGTACTGCGTCCGCTCATTGCCATGGACAAGCAAGACATCATAAACATTGCCCGTGACATCGGTACGTATGACATTTCTATTCGCCCATACGAAGATTGTTGTACAGTGTTCGTTGCGAAACACCCCGTGACAAAACCGAAGAAATTCTTTATTGAAAAGACAGAACAAAAATTGACGGAGTGGGATCGCTTGCTTGAAGAATGTGTCGAAAAGCGTGAAATTTTAGAATTGTAATTGCGGTTTTTACTTGGTTGATACCGTAAGAAGCCATCACTGCAAGAAAATATGCGTTTTACAGTCAAGGAGTCCCTAAAAATTACTAGGGACTCCTTGACTCATTATACTTTAACAATATTTTTCGTGATAATTCTCAAAAATGTTTACTGAACTCTTAGTTCTTATATGGATTTTACAACATTCCAAACAACCTTAAAATTTCTTCAACCTTGTCCGAATCCACATTTTGCTCTTTTGCAATCGTATCAATCGTTTTGCCTTTGTTGTACCCCTGTACAATAGCCGAAGAGAGTTGCACACCTTCTGTTCTACCTCTTGCCTCACCTCTTGCCTCACCTCTTGCCTCGGCTTCTCTTGCGACTCTCACTTCAGTTTCCTTCAATAATAAATCCAACGTCATAAATTCAGCCCTCCATTTGTCGCTCGTTTTAATTTCAGTTACTTTTTCATTGAGTTGTTTTGTAAATAAATTCGATTCTTCATAACTGCCATTGATATAAGACATGAAATGCTTCAAATCCTCTGATGTAATTGCATCATATTTTGTGGCATTGAAAAACAATTTATACGTCCCATCATTGAGAGGGAGTCCAGCATCTTCCTTGCACAAATTTTAAATGTATAAATTGGCAAATCTTTTCCAAAAGGGTCAAAAGTACATATGAAAATCACATAACTTTCTTTGAGTTGGTTGAATAATCCGCCACGTTGGATTGTATTTAAGTCAATCATGCCCTGATAGTAACGACTTCGTTTTGGCAAATTCTTTTTATCCGCCACTTGCATTTCGATATTATACACCTTATCTTCATCTTTGACATAAACGTCAAGTCTAACACCTCTTGCATTTCTTGTGATCGCAATTGTTTTTTCGATTTCTTGATTTTTGATTGCTCCTATTTGAAAGCCTAGAAGCAGTTCAATTACTCTTTTGCAGATTTTGGCATCTTGCATTACAGCCGAGAAAATAAAGTTGTCGGCAATCGTCAAATTATTCCATTTTTCTTCAAACGTTTGGTTTTCTAGCTCCATGATTTCACCTCCGATATGTTTTACTTTGTTTTTATTATAACTTTACGAAGTAAAGTACGTCAAGAAAAATTTCCGCCATATTTTACTTTTTTCAATTGATATTAAAAAAACGATGTTCCATTTTTTGAATTTTGGAATCATCGTTTTTATTTTTATTCTGGTGGATCTGCCGGTGGAATTGGTGGTTCTTCTGGTGGTGCTGGTGTATCGTCTGCCACCTCTTCTTTTGGTGCCTCTGCAGGCGATGCTTCTTCTGGTGCTTTTTTGACTCTTGCCTTTTCCACTTCTTTTATTTTTTCTACATCTTCCAAATAGATAGAGATTTCTCCACATTCCGAACAGACCGCAACATTTGGCACTCCAAGGCGACTTCCAAACATTTTATGTTTTGCAATGAGATTTAACCCATACCCACCACCGTCTATTTTAAGATCAAACCCTTCTAGCATTTCTATGTTGCAACGTGTACACATTCTCATATTTTATCGCCGCCTTTCTATCCTGATATCACTTGTTTTTATCATATAATATCTGTAATCCTTTGAGTGTCAAAAAAGGATCGAGTATCGTAAATATTTCTTGATCTGTATCTATGACCCTTGAGAGACCACCTGTTGCTACTACTTTCATATCAGGAAAACCGACTTCTTCTTTGAGTCGTTCTACAATGTATTTTGTCTGTCCAATATGTCCATACACCAAGCCCCCTTGCAAGCTTGAGACCGTCGTTTTCAAAATAATTGACTTCGGTTTTTTGATTGCAATTTTTGGAAGTTGGGCTGATTTTTCGTATAGTGTATCGGCACAAATGGCAATGCCCGGTGTGATGAATCCTGTGATGAACTCTCCATTTTCTCCGAGTACGTCAAATGTATTGGCTGTACCATAATCAATGACAATGGCAGGACCACCATAAATTTCATTGGCGGCAACCAAGTTGACAATGCGATCTGCCCCGACGGATTTTGGGTCATCACGTTGTATGTGTATGCCTGTTTTCATTCCCTCTTGTACGAGCATTGGCTCAAGCGAGAGGTATTTGCGAATTCCATTGATAAATGGATACATAATATCAGGTACAACAGAGGAGATGATTACCGCTTCCATCATATCGACATCAAAACCTGCAGTTTCGAGTAATTGGTATAGCAAGAGACCAGTTTCATCTGTGGTGCGTTTGACACCTGTCGTCATTCGCCATGATTTCAGCAAACTTTTTTTTTCGTATACGCCAAGGACACAATTTGTATTTCCAACGTCAATGACTAATAACATTTTTGTCCCCCCCAACGCTTTCTTTCATTTTTTTCAAACAATAAACGCAAGCCATGTAATGTCAAGTAAGGATCGTATACGTCAAATATTTCTTCTGTTTCATCTATGACTCTGGCAAGACCGCCTGTGGCAATGATTTTGATATCAGGCATATTGAGTTCTTTTTTGATCAAATCAATCAAATAAAGTGTCTCTCCGATATGCCCTATGACCAAGCCACATTGCATGCTATCAATTGTATTTTTTGTAATTAAGCTATCTGGACGTTTGATTTCAAATTTCGGTAGGTTTGCCGCTTTTTGGTACAACGCTTCGGCACACGTTTGCAACCCAGGAGCAGTAAATCCTGTAACAAATTCACCTTTTTGATCCACGACATCGAAAGTCGTTGCCGTATCATAATTAATGACCAATACATCGCCATCACAGATTTCTCGGGCAGCGACCATATTGACAATGCGGCTCGTACCCATTTCTTTTGGGTTTTCCATCGATAACTTGATGCCCGTTTTCAGCCCCGAACTAACAATCAAAGGGTTTTTCTTTAAATATTTTCGTATGGCATTGATTAAGGAATGCATCAAGTCAGGCACAACTGAGCTGATTACAACATCTTCAACGTCTGTCAAATCGGCTGTGGAATGTTGAAACAATGAATTGAACAAAATCCCTGTTTCATCTGAACTTCGGCTACTGGTTGTCGATAATCTCCAACTCGATATGAGTGTGTCTTTATCGAAAATACCAAGCGTGGTTGTCGTATTGCTTACATCTATGACTAAAATCATGGTGCTCTCCTTATGTGTGTCAACGCATTACCGCAATGCCTTTGCAATTGCACGAGACACTGTCCCCCCAATAATTGAAGTTGCTGGCACTTCAAGTAAACCATTGATGCCTACAAAAGCAAATATAAAACCAAGTACATTCAAATTGCCAAACCCCTCATTAATTTGTGCAACTTCTGGAGTTTGGAAAAAAAATAGTACAAATACCGCCATAAATAAAATGGTGTTCAAAAGGGCAGCCATCGCCCCTGTGAGGAAATATGTACGAGCAGAACCGTTCATTTTTTTGTACAAGACCTCAAATATAAGACCTGTCAAAAACCCCATCAAAGCCCTTGTTGGCACTCGCATCAAAAACGATCCCACAGGACTTATGCCAAACAACATCGTTCCAAAAGGACTCGCCCCAAAACATTGGTAAAAACTCGTCAGTCCAAAGAGCGTACCTAAAATGAGACCTGCTTTTTTGCCAAGCAACATCGCCCCAATTGCCACAGGAATTGTGATCAAAGAAATCTCAAGTCCAAACGTCCGCAAGTATCCAAGTGGTGTCAAGGACATAATTAAAATAATCGATCCCATCATTGCCGTCAAGGTCAATTCCCTCGTCTTATTTCTTGCGAAGTTTTTTTTGCTTGGCGATGCCATTGCTGACGGTGGTAGTTGCTTCGTCTCATTCGTATTCATTTTTATTTCCCTTTCATTCTCGTTCCGACAAAGCGGATACAAGTCTACTTGAAGTATGATTGTTTTGCGTTTTTTCTAAAAGTTGAGTACCCTTCATTTTCCATGATAGAGTCTCGTCTTTTTTACAGAAATAACGACATCATATTCATTATACCATTTAATTATAAAAATACAATAGTTTTCTGTTAGTTTCTATCAAAATACGCAAAAAAATTTTATAAGCTTGATCAGGGAGATTTATAAAAAAGAAAACCCCTTGGGGCTTTGCCCAAACCCCACCACAAACCATTATTTTACATAACAAAAAACCCCTTGAGATGTACCCAAGAGGTTTTCTAAATTTCAATTGTTCTAGTTGCAAACTTTATTTGGATTTTCTTATCGGGAGGGGGTGGAACCCCTCCCCTACAAATTGTCTCCCAACATCTGCGAAAGAGCAATTATTCTTTTGGAGCTTCTTCTGCTTTTGGAGCTTCTTCTGCTTTTGGAGCTTCTTCTGCCTTCGCTTCCGCTACAGGAGGAACTTCTTTTTCAGCCGCAGGTTTTGGTACTTCTGCTGTCGCTGGTTTTGCTGCTTCAGGAGTTGCCGGAGCCGCTGCACTACCTGCTGGCTTGTCTGTCGCTGCTGCACTAGCTGCCGCTGGAGCTGCTGGTTTTGCCGCCGCAGGAGCTGCCGGAGGTGCGACACGTTTGCCCGTAATTACATTTTTAGGACACTTGTTTGCACACATCGTACAAGCTTTACATTTCGTATAATCAATGACTGCAATGCCATCAATGATATGAATTGCATCGAATTTACAAGTTTTTTCACAGATTTTACAGCTGATACAACCGACTTTACAAGCTTGCATTACGACTTTACCTAAGTCTTTTGATGAGCATTGTACTTTGATTTTATTTTTTGCAGGCAACATTTCGATGATGTGTTTTGGACATTCGCTGACACATTTGCCACAAGCCACACATTTTTCTTTGTCAATGACTGCAATGCCATCAATGATTTCGATTGCACCGAAACCACAAGATCTCACACAGTTTCCAAGACCCAAACAACCGTAAGAGCAAGTTTTTGCACCGCCACCAGCAAGTTGCATTGCCATCATACAATCATCAATACCTGAATAATCGTATTTGTCATTTGCTTGCTCACAAGTACCGCCACATTTTACGTATGCAGCAATCGGGTCAGCAGTGGAGGCTTCCACGCCCATAATGGCACTGATTGCCTCTGTACAAGTTGCACCGCCGACAGGACAAGCGTTTGTCGCTGCATTGCCTGCTACGATTGCATTTGCAAGACCTCCACAACCAGGGAATCCACAGCCCCCACAGTTTGCACCAGGGAGAGCTTCCATAATTGCTGTCACACGTGGATCTTCTTCTACTTTAAAGATTTCCCCAGCATAGCCTAGTCCCGCACCAAATACGACCCCTAGACCACCAATACTAAGCATAGGGAACACAATATTCATTATATCCATTTTGATAATCCCCTTTCTTATAGTTTAATGAGTCCAGAAAAGCCAAGGAACGCAATAGACATCAAACCTGCTGTAATTAACGCAAGTGGGAAGCCATCGAAAGCTTTTGGAGTGTCATTGAATTCAACTCGTTCACGAAGCCCTGCAAATAATACGATTGCCAAAGCAAAACCAATTGCCCCACCAATCCCACTAAATACAGAGGCAATAAAACCATATTCTTTTTGCATATTTAAAACTGCAACCCCAAGTACTGCACAGTTTGTTGTGATGAGAGGTAAAAATACCCCCAACGCTTGGTAAAGTGCGGGTGCAGATTTTTTCAAGAACATCTCTACGAATTGTACAAGAGATGCAATAACTAAGATAAACGCAATGTTATATAGGTATTGAATGTTCAATTTGTCAAGAATGAAGTTGTAAATCGCCCATGAACCCGCAGATGCAAGGGTCATAACGAAAATTACCGCCATACCCATTCCGGCAGCAGTTTCTACTTTTTTAGAAACACCGAGGAAAGGACAAATCCCTAAGAATTGAGCAAAAACATAGTTGTTTACGAAAATACCCGCAAGTACTAATAAAATTAAATTTGGATCATTCATTGTTTTTCCTCCTCCTTATGATTTTTTATTTCTAACATGATTGAACGCTGCCATCAAACAACCCAAAGTCAAGAATGCACCAGGAGCCATGACAAACAACAAAGTACGTGGGAACATTTCTGGCAATACTGTAATGTCAAAGAGTGTACCTGAACCTAAGAATTCACGTACAAGACCCAATACACCAAGAGCCAATGTAAATCCAAGACCCATACCGATTGCATCGAATACAGCGTCGATTGGTGTGTTTTTAGAAGCAAATGCTTCCGCACGACCAAGCACCACGCAGTTTACAACGATCAAAGGAATGAAAAGACCCAAAGATGCGTAAAGAGCTGGAATGTATGCTTTCAGTACAAAGTCGACAATCGTTACAAACGTTGCGATAACGACGATAAAACAAGGAATACGCACTTGTGATGGAATTACTTTTCTAAGGAGTGAAACGAACAAACAAGCACAAATCAGTACTGCTGTTGTAGAAAGTCCCATACCAATCCCATTGATTGCAGAACTTGTAACACCAAGTGTCGGACACATACCGATTACTTGAAGGAATACTGGATTTTCATCAATAATCCCATTTTTGATTAATTTTGCTGGACTCGCCATTAATATGCACCTCCATTTGCTGCTACCCATGCTACGGCATCGGTTGCTCCTACGGCAACGGCTCTTGATGTAATTGTTGAGCTTGTGATTGAATCAATCTCGCCACCATCTTTTGTCACTAAAATTTCACCTGTCGCACCTGTGAATTGTTCATAGAATGCAGGTTCCGTTGCTTTTGCACCAAGACCTGGTGTTTCTGCGTGGCTTGTCACACGAAGCCCTGTGATTGCACCATCTGCACCCACACCAACCATAACGCCCAACGCACCGTTGAATCCATTTGGATTTGTAACGACGACGAAACCGCCACCATCTGCTTTGTACGCCGCAGATACACTTCCGCTCGTTTCGATATCAACGAGTTCTTCAAACGATGCCGCAGAAGGCATTACCGCCATCATACCTTCATCGAGTGCTTTTTTCTCTTGGATTGCAATAGGCTCTGCTGTCACTTCAGAAACGACACCAAGACACATTGCAGCCACTGCGGAAACAAGTAATAATACAATTGCTGGTTTCACAATGTTTTTTCCATCTACTGTTGCAGCCATATTATTTCGCCTCCTTTGTTTTTGGTGGTTTTGGCAACGCACCAAAGATTGTTGGTTGTGTATATCTTTCGATGAGAGGCACAGCCAAGTTCATAATCAAGATTGAGTAAGATACACCCTCTGGGTATCCACCAAAAATACGAATGAGTGTTGTGAGCAAACCACAACAGAATGCAAAAATCACTTGACCTTTTGGTGTCACAGGTGATGATGCATAGTCAGTTGCCATGAAGAACGCACCCATCATAAGTCCACCAGTCATGATTTCATAATGTGGCACACGAAGACCGTCTCTACCGATTGCTGCTGTCAAAACGAACACAGTACCGATGTAAATCACTGGGATTTTCCAGTTGATGACGTGACGTGCAATCAAATAAATACCACCAATGATGAGTGCAATCGCCGAAGTTTCACCGATAACACCACCGACGTTTCCAAGAAGTACGTCCATCATCGTTGCGTCAGGCATTTCACCCGTTTTTAAGATCGCAAGAGGTGTTGCCACCGCCACTGCATCTGCACCAAATGGTCCGCCGAGTGTAAATGTTGTCATTTCTGTTGGGTATGACGCCAATAAAAATGCACGACCTGCAAGAGCAGGGTTGATGAAGTTTTGACCCAAACCACCAAATAATTGTTTACAAATAATCATTGCGAATGCTGCACCGACAATTGGCACCCAAAATGGTGCGGACGGTGGAATGTTATAAGCAAGTAAAAGTCCTGTAACGACAGCACTCAAATCGCTTATTGTAATTGGTTTTTTCATAATTGTTTGATACAAATATTCAAAACCGATACACGCTGCCACACAAATTGCAATGATCAACGCTGCATTGAAACCAAAATAATAAATACCCATAATACCCGCTGGAGCAAGTGCAATACACACATCACGCATGATATGTTGTACTGTTTCTTCTGAGCGGACATGAGGAGTACCAGATACTACAAAATTAGACATATTCTTTTCCTCCCCTTTCTTAACCTTCTTTTTTCGCTTCAGCTTCCGCTTTTGCACGAGCGGCAGCTGCTGCGGCTGCTTTTTTACCCATTTCAATTTTCTTCACTGCACGAATGGACTGTGCCAATTGGCGTTTTGCAGGGCATTCGTAAGAGCAACTACCACATTCGATACAATCCAAACCATGGCATGCCACAAACCCTTCACCATCACCACGCAACGCATATGCATTGAGTTGAAATGGCATCAAAGCCATAGGGCAGTGATCCACACATTTGCCACAACGAATACAGTTGAGTTCTTCTGGAATGTGTGCTTCTTTTTCTGTAAAGCATAGAAGCCCAGAAGTGGTTTTTACTGAGGCAATGTCAAGTGTGAATAGAGATGGCCCCATCATAGGACCCCCCGCAATCAATTTCACTGGAGGCGTATCTTCTTTGAATCCACCAATGGCATCGACCATATCACGCAAAGTCATACCGATACGGATTTTGTAGTTTCCAGGATTTTTGATCCCCGAACCTGAAACCGTTACAATACGTCTCATGAGTGGTTTGCCTTTTACGACTGCACGCTCAATTGCAATGACGGTATCCACGTTATCTACGATACAACCGGCACTTGATGGCAATGCACCTGATTTTACTTCTTCACCTGTTACGGCTACGATTAAGTGTTTTTCAGAACCTTGTGGGAATTTCGTTACCAAGGGTTGCACCATGATGTTAGAAATACCTTCACAGGCTTTTTCCATACTTGCAATGGCTTCTGGTTTATTCATCTCGATGCCAATGACACCTTGTGCTTCAGGGTGCAGTTGCAACATGATTTGCAAACCAACGATAATTCTTTCTGATTCTTCAAGCATCAAACGGTAGTCACAAGTCAGATAAGGCTCACACTCTGCCGCATTGATTAAGATGTAGTTGATTTTTGTGTCAGGTGGTGGGTTGAGTTTGACGTGCGTAGGAAACCCTGCACCCCCAAGACCAACAACGCCAGCCTCTTTGATTGCTGCTAAAATTTCATCTTTGGACATGGTTTTGTAGTCTTTGCCTTGTCCGAGTCCTTCGACTTCTTCCATTTTTCCATCATTTTTGACTACGATGGATTTCACCATTGCTCCCCCTGGTACAAGCATCGGACGAATGTCCATAACTTCACCAGATACGCTTGCAAAAATAGGAGATGACATAAATGCTGGTGATTCCGCAATTTTTTGTCCTACTTTTACCACGTCTCCTTTTGCCACCAATGGGTCACAAGGTGCCCCGATATGTTGGCTCATAGGGTAGAATAACAATGATTCTTCTTTTGGGAGTATTTCCTCAATGGCTTTGTCTTTAGAAAGTGCTTTGCCATCAGGCGGATGAACTCCACGTTTGAACGTTTTTGCTTGCATATAATCCCCCTCTGTCGAGTAAATAATTCTGCATATCCAACGGTATTTTGATAATCAGTATCCGCTGTCATGCAGTGCGTTTAAAATGATTTGCGTAGCATGCAAACTATTCGTATACATACAACATCTCTATTCTAATACAAAAACCGAAATAGTACAACATATATTTTAAAAAAAATACACTTTTTATCTATTTTTTTTAAATACAATCTAATTTAAAGCTAATTTCCACTCGTTTTAAGCTATTTTTCACAATAAATATATATAATTATTTTATCATGCTTGCAGAAATCTTTTTTTTTTGGTATACTAAAAGTGAATATTACCTATGAATCAAAGGAGGCTTACCATGAAAACACAAGAATCCATGGAGAATTATTTAGAAACAATATTTTTATTAGAAAAAAGAAGTCCAGAGGTGCGTTCCATTGACATTGCAAATGCCCTAGGCTTTAGCAAGCCAAGTATCAGCAATGCCATGAAAAAATTAAAACAAGAGGGATATATCCATATGGAGGACAGGGGACTTGTGTCTTTGACAGAAGAAGGGCGAGCAGTGGCAATGAACACGTATGAAAAACATTGTGTGTTGACGAAGTTGTTGACAGAGTTTGGTGTGAGTCGTGAAATCGCAATGGAAGACGCTTGTCGTATGGAACATGTGATTAGTGAAGAAGCATTTGATTGTATTAAAAAATACATCGAAGAAAATGAATTGTTATAAAAATAACAGGTATGTTACTTTTTTATCAATATTTTCAATTCTAGTATAGTTACCATATTATAGGAAGAAACTCGTAGAAAAACAGTGGTTTTTGTATAAAAAAAAGAACAATTATCTATATTATTTGAAAGGAAGCTTGCAGATGAAAGCATTGGTGACAGGGGCGACAAGCGGTTTGGGGCGAGCCATGGCAATTTACCTCTCTTTGATGGGCTACGATTTGATTTTGGCAAGTCGTTCCACAGAGGCTATGGAGCAGTTACAGAAAAAATTGCCTACAGAAGTACAGATAGTGACGGTAGATTTGTCGATTCCGTCGCATTGTTATACTTTATACGAACAAACAAAAGATGAAGACATCGACATTTTAATCAATAACGCTGGCTTCGGATACCACGGCAACTTTTTATCGAACCCACTCGAGGATGATTTGAATATGCTCGACCTCAATGTGCGGTGTGTTCATATTTTAACGAAATTATACCTGACTGATTTCCATAAAAAAAATAAGGGCAGTATTATGAATGTGGCATCGATTGCCGGATTTATGCCCGGTCCTTTGATGGCAACGTATTATGCCACAAAAAGTTACGTCCTACGTTTGAGTGAATCGATTGCAGAAGAACTCAAACAAGAGGGTTCGGCGGTGCATATTTGTGTGCTTTGTCCGGGGCCTGTCGAAACGAATTTCAACAAACGTGCCGGTATGGTTTTGGGATTTCCACACCAACCGACTGCAAAAATGATTGCAAAGACGGCTTTAATCGAGATGTTTCAGAAAAAGAATACCGTCATTTTGCCGAATATGGCAATGAAATTTGCTCATTTCGGTATGAAATTTTTTTCAGAATCACAACTCTCAAAAATTTCATATCAATTACAAAATTTGAAAGAATAGGGGAATTGCAACTCTATGATACGTGATACAGTAAAACAAAAAGCTTTGACCCACGCAAAAAAACCGTGGCAGAGAGTCACAATCAATACGGCACATGCGTATTTTGATATTGAAATCAGTCGCCATTCTGCGGCACTGACGTACTATTTTATATTCGGACTATTTCCCGCACTCATTCTTGTGAGTTCGTTAGTGCATTTTTTGAATCTCGACGATTTATTCTCAAGCGACATATTGCAATCGCTCTTGCCCGCTGACGTACTTTTGCTGATTGAGACTACATTTACGCATATGGCAGATACGTATAGCAACAACTGGTACTTATTCAGTTTGGGATTTTCTCTATACTTTATATTTCGTGCCATTGCACAATTGTTGTCGACACTCAACCAAATTTACAAGGGGCAAGCGTACCAACAACGGTGGTTGCGGGTGGCTTTGCTCGGTGTTGCATTTATCGTTTTCATACCTGTTTATGCATTTGTCCTCGTCATAGGAGAGGGCTTTTTGAATTTCCTATCGAACTTTTTTCATTTGAATGAACAGTTCATTTATTTCTGGCAACTCATTCGTTTCACCCCTTTGAGTATCGGTATTTTTCTACTCGTGGTCAGTGTCTATACGATGTCTTTGACGGAGCGAATTTCAAGAAAATACGTCTTACCAGGGGCATTTCTCGCCACAACAGCTTGGCTGATTTTTTCTTTGGGGTTCGTGTTCTACGTCGATCGTATGGGGCGATATTCCATGATTTACGGCTCAATCGGTACGATCATTGCCTTTCTCGTTTGGCTTTATGTGAGTCTTGCCTCGTTTCTTTGTGGGGCGGTGTTCAATCAATGTTTGCGTGAAGAATTGGAGGGGACGAAGTGACACATAAAAAAAGTGAAGAACAGCTCTTTGCGATTTTGCAATTGCTCACAGAAAAAAATGATTTCGTATCAGGGGAATATATAGGGGAATTGTTCGGTCTGACTCGGGCTGCCATATGGAAAGACATTGAGAAATTGCGTGGCTTGGGCTATGAGATTACATCGCAAACGAGACTCGGCTACCGTCTCGATTCCTCATTGCACGCTTTTCATCGAGATGTGATTTTGAAGAATTTACAGACAAAACAACTCGGGCAAAACACAATCTTTTTCGACAAGACAGACAGCACAAATGACCAGTTGAAACTCCACGCAAGAAAAGGAGCCGAAGAGGGGACACTCGCTGTTGCTGAATTGATGACAAAAGGAAAAGGCAGACGGGGGCGAAGTTGGTTTGCCAACCGTGGAGATGGCATTTGGTTGAGTCTGCTTTTGCGACCGCAAATCCCACCACAAGATGCGTCTATGCTGACGTTACTTTCTGCCATTGCTTTATCTTCCGCCATTGAAGAGACAACAGGGCTTGTGACGGACATCAAGTGGCCCAACGACATTTTGTATGAGGGCAAGAAACTCTGTGGCATATTGACGGAGATGGATTGCGAGATGGAACAAATCAACTTCATCGTATTGGGCATCGGCATCAACGTCAATACGAAAACATCTGATTTCCCAGAAGAATTACAAGAAACAGCGACTTCACTTTCTGTAATTTTAGATAAAAAAATTCCACGGACACCACTGTTACAAAACTTCCTTATGGAGTTTGAGCAACTCTATCTCGAATTCTTGCGAAAAAAAAAGGGGCTACAGCCATTTTTAGAAAGATACAACGCACGTTGCACCACACTCGGAAAGGATATTTCCGTACTGGGCAATGGCGAAGCACCATTTTTTGCAAAGGCGATATCGATCACTGAAAAAGGGGAGCTGACCGTCAAGAGAGAGGACACTGGAGAAGAAACCGTGGTATTTGCAGGTGAAGTGTCCATACGTAGAAACTAAAAAAGTAAGGAGCAATGAAGAAAAATGACAAACACTGAAGCTGAAAAAACGGTTCTTGCGGCCGCAAGTTGCGTGACACAAAAATATTTTTTCGAGAACCGATTCAAAGGATTGCCACAAGATGTACAAAAAGAGTTGCAGATCCTCTGTGTGACACTCGCTGAAAAGTTGGGGTGTACTTTTTTGATTGGATTTTACGACGATGGAGAAGTGTATTTCGAGACAGTTGCCGCTGAAGACGATTTGAATTTTGATGAAATTGGTGCAGAGCTTGAGATCAAGGAGTTGTTGCGGAAGCAAAGAGAGTTTTTGCGTGCATTGGAATTGTGGTACCAATTGGTGATACTGGAAATGTCTTAAACGTATGCTTAAATAAAAACACCGTAAAGAGAGATTTTATTCTAACTCTTTGCGGTGTTTGTTCATTTTACAACGTATATTTCACAGTCAAATTGATATAAGAAATATGTTCATGCATAGCCGATTGTGCCGTTTGGTGGTCGCCTTTTTGGATAGCTTGGAGTATTTTCTCGTGGAAATCAAGCGTTACTTCAATGGCTTTCGGATTTTCCGTCAAGGAGTTCCGCAGTGTATTTCTAACACCTTTTTCAATCGGGGCTTTTGATGCCAACAGCGTATTGACGAGCAATTGGTTATGGCTTGCATCGGCAACCAAGGAATGGAACATTTGGTCGTAATCGACAAATTCTTCAATGTCATTTTTGTATTTTTGCATATTCAAGAAACAAATCTCTAATTTTTCTTTGTCGTCTTCTGTGGCACGTTTTGCAGCGTATCTTGCGATTTCACCCTCTAGCATGTAACGAAATTCCAATAAATCCGTGATATCCGAATTGCTGACAGTCATGCTAAATGGTGCCATACGCATAATTTCTGATAATTCGTTGATGTATGTACCGCCTTTGGAACGACGGATAAAGCCAAAGACTTCGAGTGCTGTGTATGCTTCACGTAATGTACTCCTGCCGACACCTAAAATTTCGCTTGTCAAGTTTTCGTTTGGCATCATATAACCGGAGGGTAATTTCTGTGACATAATCACATCTTTGAAATTCTTAAATAAATTTTGGGAGATGTTACGTCTGCCCAAATCTTTAATCACATCATTTTTACATAGTTCAAGGTAATTTTTTTCGTTCATTCAAAACCCTCCTTTCAAACACAGTTTCTATTACAGTATAAATCTCGACAGAATTGCCTATACTTGAATTATAACTTTTTTACAGTAACTGGTCAACCCTACATTGAAAAAAAAGTGGAATAATTCAAATTTTATATAAAATCCAATAGTTATTTCAATATTTCATTCATTTTTTGTATATTTTTGTATGCAAAATACATTGGAGACGTGCAGAAAGAAAAGACCTTGAGACTCCACCACCAAACACCTTTACAAAAAATGAAGAAAAACTTTAATGATATTGCCCTTAATTCTCACGTCATTTTATATTGCAATAATCTTTAAATTCATAAATCAATATTGAGATACCAACTAAATATTGCCATTTTTTTAAAAAATGAAAAAACTTTAAGTTCGCCCATTTACCTGAAGTTTGCAGTATCTCTTGGGTGGCGACCTTTGGTCGCCTGCTCCCCCATAGAGTACTTATTTTTGGCAATATTTAATTGGGGGAGCAATAATTACAATCGACTTGATTTTTTAAGAATTATATGGTAAAGTAGTATTGTTATTATTCCCAAATTAATATTATAAGGTTTGACAAATATTAAGGCTAGCAAAAATAAAGTTTTGATCTCTCAAAGCTTGGCTTCAACTTTTTCAAAAGTTGGTTGGTCAACTCATTTTGCTACGCAAAACTGCTGAGTCAATTCACTTTGCAAGCAAAGTCAGCTACGCTGACCGCCGTCTTCTTCGGCGGTGAGGAAGGTTTGGGGCAAAGCCCCAAGGTCTTATCTTTTCTTATCTTTTCTTTTTTTTAACGGGAATATTTATTTACACCACCACAAAACCACAGCTCTATCAATTTTTTACACTATCAATCTATGGAGGAATTATGGACTTTCAATCAGAACTCGCAAAACTACTTTCTGCTCATACAGAACTCCCTTTGGCGGAGTTAATCTCAAAAATAGAAGTGCCAAGCGACACAAAAATGGGTGATTACGCTTTCCCATGCTTCGCACTCGCAAAAGCACTCCGCAAAGCCCCACCAATTATCGCAAAAGAAATCGGCGAAACTTTGCAAAATCAATTGTCAGAAACACCTTTCATCGAAAAAATCGTCATCGTCAATGCGTACATCAATTTTTATTTGAACCCTGATTTCTACGCAAAAGAAGTCTTGACTGGTATTTTCTCACAAAAAGAAGCGTACGGTGAATCGACAGAGGGCGAGGGCAAAACTGTAGTCATCGACTATTCCTCACCAAACATCGCAAAGCCGTTTCATGTCGGACATCTTCGCTCGACAGTCATTGGAAATGCACTCTACAAACTACACAAAACGCTTGGGTATTCATGTGTTGGTGTCAACCACCTTGGCGACTGGGGGACGCAATTCGGGAAACTCATTGTGGCATACAAAAACTGGGGATCGAAAGAAGCCATTGAAGAAAAAGGCATTCAATCTCTCATGGAAATTTACGTGAAGTTTCATGATGAAGCAGAAAACAATCCGTCTCTTGACGATGAAGCACGTGCATGGTTCGTCAAAATGCAAGAGGGCGACGAGGAAGCACTCACTCTTTGGAAATGGTTCTACGACATCAGCATCGTAGAGTTCGAGCGAGTATATGAAATGCTCGGTGTGAAATTCGATGCCTACACAGGCGAAAGCTTCTATAACGACAAAATGGATCCTATTGTTGCGGAATTGCGTGACAAAAAATTATTGGTCGAAAGCGAAGGGGCAATGATTGTAGACTTAGAGGATTGCAACATGGCACCATGTTTGATTATCCGAACTGATGGCGGAACACTCTATGCCACTCGTGATATCACTGCTGCACTATATAGAAAGAAAACGTACGATTTCCACAAATGTCTCTACTTGACAGCACTCGATCAAAATCTTCATTTTGCACAAGTGTTCGCTGTCATTGACAAAATGGGCTACGATTGGCACGACCGTTTGGTACATGTACCGTTTGGTTTGGTGAGTTTGGATAGCGGAAAATTGTCCACTAGACATGGCAACGTCGTTTTGATGGAAGATTTGCTGAACCAAGCAATTGGTGAAACGAAACGAATCATCGAAGAAAAAAATCCGAATTTGAAAGACAAAGAAGAAGTTGCAAAAAAAGTCGGTATTGGGGCAGTCATTTTCAATGATTTATACAACGGACGTATTCGAGATGTCGTATTTTCATGGGAAAGAATGTTGAATTTCGATGGCGAAACTGGACCTTACGTGCAGTATACTTTCGCCCGTGCTTGCAGTGTATTACGCAAAGCAGGTGTCAATTCACTCAATGAAAACATTGATTTTTCTATTTTTTCAGACACAGCTTCTGTGCAACTTTTGAAAGCACTTGAGCTATTCCCTGATAAAATCAAAGAAGCAGCTGATAAGTTAGAGCCATCCATTTTGACGAGACACCTTGTCAATATCGCCCAAGCGTTCAATAAATTTTACCACGACAATGCAATCTTAAATAGCGAAGACCACATCAAAGAGGGACGTTTGGCAATCGTATATTGCGTGCAGTTGGTACTCAAAAAAGGCTTGGCAATCTTAGGAATCGAAGCACCAGAAGAAATGTAAATAATAACGAAAAGAGAATGTATATGAAAAAACTGAAATTAATTTATAATCCTTTTTCGGGGAACAAAACATTTAAAAATGATTTGGATATTTGTGTTGACGTCTTCCAATCGTACGGTTACGAGGTACATTTATTCCGCATCATGAAAGATGAACACGTAGAATCACACATCAAAGAAATGGGTGTGTACGACATAATTGTTGTATCGGGCGGTGATGGCACGGTCAATATCGTCCTAAATGCCATGATGAAATACGACATCAATGCACCTTTGGCAATCATTCCATCAGGCACTGCCAACGATTTCGCTACTTTTTTAGGCTTCAAGACTGGGAAAGTGGAGCAAACTTGTAGATGGATTATGGAGAGCAACCCGCATTGGTCTGACCTCGGACTCGTCAATGACGAATTGTATTTCATTAATGTTTGTGCTGGTGGATTGCTGACGAACGTTTCACAAACCGTGGGCAAAGAATTGAAAAATTCACTCGGGTTACTTTCGTACTATATCAAAGGGATGGAGCAACTCGTCACGTTCCACAAAGGCACATTCCGCATCACAACGAGTACAGATATATATAGAACAGACCTGTATCTCTATATGATTTTAAATAGCAGTGGGACAGGCGGATTTTTGAAACTAGCTCCAGAAGCCTCTATTTCAGATGGAAAGTTCGATTTCGTTGGCTTCAAGCAAGGCAATCTGCTTGAAATTCCAAACATATTTTTACAAGTTCTTCGTGGGGAGCATATGAATAACCCCAATATTTTATATCTACAAGATGATTATTTCAAAATCGAATGTCTCAATGAGGATTTCACAATCCCCGAAACGACAGTGGACGGCGAACTTGGACCAAATATGCCACTAGAAGTGAAGTTAATTCCCAAAGCAATTCAAGTATTTGTACACTCATAAAAAAAAATATGTTTAATTGTTTCACGTGAAACACTCACCATTGTTTCATGTGAAACTTTTTTTGTTTTTTACAGTATTTTTATTTGCAATATTTGAAATCTATGATATAATAATAACTAAGGTAGGTGAAAATATGGGTAAAGTAAGAGTAATATCAATCGCAAACCAAAAAGGTGGCGTAGGAAAAACAACGACTGCAATCAATTTGTCAGCGTGTTTGGCGTCTATGGGCAAGAAAATTTTGGTCATTGATGCTGACCAACAAGGCAATACAACAAGTGGTCTCGGTCTCGACAAGAATAACTTGCAACATACTGTATACAATTTGTTTTTAGAAGAAAATACAATTTCTGAAATCATACAGCCAACTTGTGTTGAGGGACTCGATATCGTACCGGCAAATATCGACTTAACTGGGGCAGAAATCGAGCTAATCGGAAAAGACGACCGTGAGTATATACTAAAAAACGAGCTAGTGAACGAAAAAGACAATTACGATTTCATCATTATCGATTGTCCGCCGTCTCTCAATTTGATTACCATCAATGCATTGACCGTATCCGATACCATTTTGGTGCCGATTCAGTGTGAATATTTTGCACTCGAAGGACTAGAACAGCTGTTGCACACCATCAATCTTGTGAAAAAACGCTTGAATCCCACACTGGAAATCGAAGGTGTCGTCTTTACAATGTACGATGCAAGGACGAATTTGTCTCTCGAAGTCGTAGAAGAGGTAAAAAAAAGCCTTGGCAATCAGATGTATCGCTGTATCGTACCGAGAAATGTACGACTCGGCGAAGCACCGAGCCACGGTCTGCCAATTCACATGTACGATCCGAAATCAAAAGGAGCAGAAAGCTACATGACGTTAGCAGAAGAAGTCATCGAGCTAGAGTGGGGTGAAGAGGAATGAAAAAATCAGGATTGGGACACAAAGGCAAAGGAATTGAAGCTTTGATTAATACGAAATTAGGCGATATTCAAGAAACCAATCACGGAAATGATACGAAAAACCGAGTGCTGAACATCGACATTTCTTTGGTTGAACCAAACAGAAAGCAACCACGGAAACAATTTGATGAAGAATCACTCGTAGGACTTGCTGATTCTTTACAACAATATGGTATGTTGCAACCGATGATTGTCAAAAAAACTGATGATTATTATGAGTTAATCGCAGGGGAAAGACGTTGGCGAGCAGCAAAAATTGCAGGTCTGTCGAAAGTGCCTGTCATAGAAAAATCAGTCGAAACGATGGAAGCGTTCCAGATGGCACTCGTAGAAAATGTGCAACGTGAAGATTTGAATTGTGTGGAGGAAGCAGAAAGCTACCACCGTTTGAAAGAAGAATTCAATCTAAGCCAAGAAAAAATCGCCGAAAAAATCGGCAAAAGTCGATCGAGTGTTGCCAATTCTCTAAGATTGCTTGGGCTATGCCCTGAAGTACTCGATTTTTTGCGTAGCGACCAAATCAGCGAAGGCCACGGACGGACGTTGCTTGGGCTTTCTGACAAAGAACCTCAAATAGAACTTGCGACTCGCATCATCAAAGAAGGTTTGAGTGTCAGAGTCGTTGAAGACCTCGTAAAAAAATACAATAGTGGTATGCCGTCGACAGACGAAACAGATCGAGATTATTTCAATATTTCAAAAACGCAACAAAAGGCAATCGAAAACCAGTTGCACTCTGTTTTTTCTACGAAAGTATCCTTAAAACAAGGGAAAAACAAAGGAAAAATTGAAATTTCCTATTTTTCTGAAGAAGAACTCGACCGCATCATCGGACTAATCAACACAATGGAAGGAACATCGTAATGGAAATTACACAAGAATTACTACTATACGTCGTGTGCGGATTGATTGTTGTTGTTTTCTTGTTGATTATTTTTACAATTTCCTTGGCAATGCAACTGAAAAAGCAACGAAAACGATACGATATGTTCATGGGGAAAGGACGTCGCCCCTCCACAAATTTAGAAACAAAACTCGAAAACTTTTTCCGTGAGACGAAAGAAATCGATGCGAAGTACGGAAAACTACTCGATATGGTCACAGATATTGACCAAACGCTCACGCAAAATATACAAAAAGTCGGTCTCGTGCGGTACAATCCCTTTACTGAGATGGGCGGAAATCTCTGTTTTGCCCTCGCTCTTTTAGATGGCAAAGACAATGGTGTCGTGATCAACGGGATTCATAGTCGGACTGGCTCGTTTACGTATGCAAAAAGCATCGAAATGGGTGTCAGTATTTACTTGCTTTCAGATGAAGAAATACAAGCGGTGGAACTTGCAAAGAAAAATGCATATGCACCACTACACGAAAAAGTCATCAAAGTCAAGGTGAAGCGTGAGTTCAAAAAGAAACAAGAATACTTGCGGACATTACGCAGTTTGCAGTTAGACCGTGCTATTGTCGAAGAGGTAGAACCTGAACCAGAAGTAAAAGGCAAAAGGTACGCTATGGGCGATGTCACGTCGCAAGAAAAAGATTTGATTTTTGAAGACGAACAAGAGGCTTCAAGAATTGCCCAAACGTACAGCGAAGATGACGAGAGTGAATAATCAATGAAAAGGAGAACAGATGGACTATAAAATTATTTTTTCAGATATGGACGGCACACTACTCAAAAATCATTTTGAAATTTCTGACGAAAACAGAACGGCGATGAAATCTGCAATTGCAAGGGGTGTACCTTTCGTATTTACGACAGGGCGGAGCATTCACGGAGTCAAAAGAACACTTGAATCGTTCGATTTTATTGGGACGGATGGCTATGTCATTAGCTATAATGGTGGGTCAGTGCATAGTTTGAAAGATATGAAACGACTTTACAAAAATGCATATCTCTCGAAAGATGCAAGAGAAATCATCGAATATGCAAAAACATTTCCAAGCATTTCTTTCATTTTTCATGCAGACGAACGTATCTTTTCCTATAAAAAGAACGAACATACCGATCACTATTCGGAAGTCAGTCATGTCAATATTGAAATTGTCGAAGAGCCGCTCGATGAATCAGATGAATTTATCAAGTCCTTAATCATAGGCGATTCAAAAGATTTGGAAAAAGTGAAAGAAAAAGTGCTGACAGAACATTCTGACTTGTTCAATGCGTTCTTTTCTAACCATAATTATCTTGAGCTTGTACCAAAAGATACGAGCAAAGGCAATGGTATGGCGTTCGTTGCGGAGTTGTTGCAAATTCCGCTAGAGCAAACGATTGCTGTTGGTGACAGCGAAAACGACATCAGTATGATTGAGCGTGCTGGTCTTGGTGTTGCCGTTGCAAATGCACTTGATTCTGTGAAAGAAGCTGCCGATTGGGTGCTGACGGAAACGAATGTGGATCATGCAATTGCTAAAATTATAAATACGAAAGTATTGAAAAATGAGAATTAATAATTGCTAGATCTATGTGTGTTTTAGCAAAATATTGACAACAATATAATTATCAGATATCAAAAACAACTTGAATTTCAGGAGGATTTAAAAAATGTTAGACATTAGATTTGTAAGAGAAAACCCAGAAATCGTCAAAGAAAATATGAAAAAGAAATTCCAAGATAAAAAACTTTCTTTGGTAGATGAAGTCATTGCACTCGACCTAGAAAACAGAACCATCAAACAAGAAGTCGAAGCACTGCGTGCAAAACGAAACAAACTGTCCAAAGAAATCGGCGGTCACATGGCAAAAGGCGAAAAAGACAAAGCCGAAGAAATCAAAAAAAATATTGCTGCCGATTCTGCTCGTGTCGACACTTTGACTGCACAAGAAAAAGAAGTCGAAGAAAAAATCAAAACAATCATGATGACCATTCCAAATATCATCGACCCAAGTGTACCTATCGGGAAAAATGATGAGGAAAACGTTGAAGTAGAGCGTTTTGGCGAAGCTGTCGTTCCTGATTTTGAAATCCCTTACCATACAGATATCATGAAAAATTTCAACGGTATCGACAAAGAAGCTGCTGCAAAAGTTGCTGGAGAAGGCTTTTACTACTTGATGGGTGATATTGCAAGACTCCATTCTGCAATCATTTCTTATGCACGTGATTTCATGATCGATAGAGGATTTACGTACTGCATTCCACCGTATATGATTCGTAGTAACGTTGTGACGGGTGTTATGAGTTTTGCTGAAATGGATTCTATGATGTATAAAATTGAGGGCGAAGATTTGTATCTCATCGGTACAAGCGAGCATTCTATGATCGGTAAATTCATCGATACCATGAACAAAGAAGCAGATTTGCCTTACACTTATACGAGCTATTCTCCTTGCTTTAGAAAAGAAAAAGGGGCTCACGGCATGGAAGAGCGTGGTGTATATCGCATTCACCAATTTGAAAAACAAGAAATGATCGTCGTTTGCAAACCAGAAGAAAGCATGGATTGGTACCAAAAATTATGGAAAAATACAGTTGATTTGTTCTGTACTTTAGACATTCCTGTGCGTACTTTGGAATGTTGTTCAGGGGATTTGGCTGATTTGAAAGTGAAATCTGTCGATGTGGAAGCATGGTCTCCAAAACAAAAAAAATACTTTGAAGTAGGTAGCTGTTCTAACCTTGGCGATGCACAATCCAGACGTCTTGGCATTCGTGTCACTGGTGAAAATGGCGAAAAATACTTTGCTCATACACTCAATAATACAGTCGTTGCACCACCTCGTATGTTGATTGCTTTCCTAGAAAACAATCTGCAAGCAGATGGGTCTGTTTTGATTCCAAAAGCTTTGCAACCATACATGGGCAACCATACGCAACTTCAAAAATAAGGTTCCCTAAAATTTCAAAAGTGGGCAAATTCCTTGAGTTTGTCCACTTTTCACGAATTTTTTGCTTACTAATTTTCGTAAATTACTAGACTTTTTTAGGAATATGGTGTAGAATGTAGTGTACGATATGTACGGAGTTAAAAATTCCTATCAAACGAATCACAAATAGGAGAGGGTAGACGAATGGAAAATTCAAATTTACAACAGTTAATAGATAAATTTTCACATATAGAAGTGCAACCCAATGCACGTACGATGGAAGAAGTCGTTGAATATATCGAAGAGCATTGGGGTGCCGTTCGCATCAAAATCAAGGAGCATGAGTACTATGCACATCTTCATTATGCTGCTGAATTTATGCGTGAACTCGGCAAAGATCCTGAAAGTGTGGAGGATGAAATTCGTAGATACGCTTTGCCTAAAAAAAATATCTGTTTGATTTTGGGCATGGGTTCTGAATACATCACCTCTGAGGCGGGCATTCGATATTACCAAGCATTGACGATGGTCAAAGGCTTGACAAAAGAAGATATCGAAACGAAAAATATGCGTTGGTTGCAATACATGATGTTGGAAGAAATGAAGAAAGATTGGGACATCAAAGAAGTTGAACTCAAAAAAGAACTCGCTATCCAACAAGCTGAGCGAGAAGCATTTTTCCGTAGTTTGGAAGAAGGAGAAGCACATGAGTAAATTTTATTCTGGATTCGTATCTTTGGTAGGGCGACCAAACGTCGGAAAATCCACTTTGATGAATGCATTGATTGGCGAAAAAATCGCAATCACATCCCACAAACCACAGACCACAAGAAATAAAATCACGAGCATTTTGACGACTGATGCATTCCAATGTGTCTTTTTGGATACACCTGGAATCCATAAGCCAAAACACAAACTCGGTGAATTTATGGTGCGTTCTGCGGAAACGACTTTTTACGAAGTCGACCTCGTTTTTCTTTTGATAGAGCCGACAAAAAAAGTGCCTGATGGTGACAAATATGTCATTGAGCGTTTGGCGAAAGCGAAAACGCCTGTCATTTTGGTCATCAATAAAATGGATACAGTTGAGCGTGGGACACTCCTTGAGGTCATGAATGCGTACAAAGATTTATATGATTTCGCTGAAATGATTCCTTTGTCTGCACTGAAAAATCAAAATACGAATGAAATACTGAAATTGATTGAAAAATATCTACCTGAGGGACCAAAGTATTTCCCAGAAGATATGATCACAGACCAACCAGAGCGACAAATTGCCTCTGAAATCATTCGTGAAAAAGCACTGTATTTGCTACAAGAAGAAGTGCCACACGGCATGGCAGTTGAAATTATGTCAATGAAGAAACGTCCAAACCAAAATATGGTCGATGTCACAGCGACGATTTACTGTGAAAAATCAACACACAAAGGCATTATCATCGGAAAGCAAGGTGGCATGCTGAAAAAAATAGGGTCGAATGCAAGGAAAGATTTGGAACGTTTACTTGGATCACCGATTTTTTTAGAGATATGGGTCAAGGTAAAAAAAGATTGGCGAGACAGCGATTTTTTACTGAAAAATTTCGGGTACGACCATAGAGATATTTAAATAATGAAGTAAGGGGGCGAACTTTATGACAGAACACAAATTCAAAGGAATTGTCATAGCAGAAGAAAATGTAGGAGAAAATAACAAACGGATTACTGTTTTGGCAAAACAGACCGGCAAAGTTGTCTTTTTCGCAAAAGGGGCGAGACAAGTGCAAAGTCCGTTGTTTTCGGGGACACAATTATTTTCTTACTGCGAATTTGTTGCTTGTATGGGACCAACGTACAACGCACTGACACAAGTCGATTTGATCAAAAGTTTTCACACGATCAGCATGGACATCAATAAACTTTCGGAGGCGGTTTACATCGGGCAGTTGATGGATCGCACAATTCCGCATGGAGAGGAACAAAATGAAGTGCTGAAATTATTCTACCATTTGTTGCACACCTTGGAAAAAGGGAAAATACCTCCTGAACTCATCAGTCGTATTTTTGAAATCAAATACTTACAAATTTCAGGGTATTTCCCAGAAATGCACTGTTCCTCTTGCGGTGATATGGCATACCAACATTTGTATTACAACGGTGCCACAGGCGAGTTCGTTTGCAAAGGGCATAGGAGTAGTGAGAAGGATTTTCTGTTACAAGAAGGTCTGCAACAAGCGATTGTGTACGTGTTGAATAATACAGGAAAGTCGTTATTCAAATTCCGACTGAGCGATGAATTACTCGAACAGTTATACGAGGTTTTGGGTAAGTATATCAAATTCCATTTGGGATTTCTACTGGCGAGTCGTAGTTTTTCAAAAAAATTAGAGCAATAAGTAGTGACTGCTGATTAAGTGAAAGATTCTAAAATCAAGAGATAAAACTTTGAGACTCTGTCTCAAACTCTTGCAAAAATACCTTTGAAAAAATCGAGTAAAACTTTATATTTCAGAACTTAATATACTAAAAACTTCTGAAAACAAACATTTCAATAGTTTCTGTTGGTATGCTGAATAATTACAACAATAAAATCAAAAGGAGATATCAAAATGATAGATGTGACAATGGAAAAAGTCGTTGCCCTCGTCAAAAATAGAGGGTTCGTGTATAGCGGTTCAGAAATTTACGGTGGGTTGGCAAACTCATGGGATTACGGCCCTTTGGGTGTCGAGCTGAAAAACAACGTCAAAAAGGCATGGTGGAATAAATTCATCCAAGGTAGCCCATACAACGTTGGTGTCGATTGTGCAATTCTTATGAATCCCCAAGTTTGGGTAACTTCTGGTCACGTTGGTGGCTTCAGCGATCCGCTTATGGATTGTAAAGAATGCAAAGAGCGGTTCCGTGCCGACAAAATCATTGAGGATTATATGCACGAAAACAGTTTGCCTGAAGAAGCAATCGATGCATGGTCGAACGAGCAAATGAAAACGTACATTGACGAGAAAAATATCGATTGTCCGACTTGCGGAAAGCATAATTTCACTGACATTCGTCAATTCAATTTGATGTTCAAAACGTTCCAAGGGGTGACGGAAGATGCGAAAAATGCGGTCTATCTGCGTCCTGAAACGGCACAAGGTATTTTCGTTAATTTCAGTAATGTACAAAGAACGGCTAGGAAAAAATTACCTTTCGGTATTGGGCAAGTTGGGAAATCATTTAGAAACGAAATCACACCAGGGAATTTCATTTTTAGAACACGTGAGTTTGAGCAAATGGAGTTGGAATTTTTCTGTAAACCAGGAGAAGATTTGGAGTGGTTTGCGTATTGGAGAAATTACTGCAAAGATTGGTTACTCAATTTGGGGATCAAAGAAGATAACATTCGCTTAAGAGACCACGAAAAAGAGGAACTCAGTCACTACAGCAATGCGACAACTGACATTGAGTTCAAGTTTCCGTTTGGTTGGGGTGAATTGTGGGGGATTGCAGACCGTACGGACTTTGACCTAAAACGTCACGGTGAAGAAAGTGGAAAAGACTTGCAATATTTTGACCAAGAAGCGAATGAGAGATATTATCCTTATTGTATCGAGCCATCTCTTGGGGCTGACAGAATGACACTTGCGTTCATGTGCAATGCATATGATGAAGAAGAAGTATCTGAGGATGATGTGCGTACGGTGATGCGGTTTCACCCAGCAATTGCACCAGTGAAAGTGGCAGTGTTTCCGCTATCAAAAAAATTAAAAGACAATGCTATGAAAATTTATAGCGACTTGTCACAAACCTATAATTGTGAGTATGACGATGCTGGTTCTATCGGCAAAAGATACCGCAGACAAGATGAAATCGGCACACCGTTTTGCATTACGTATGATTTTGAGTCGGAGGAAACAGGGACAGTGACTGTGCGTGACCGTGATACGATGGAGCAAGAACGCATTGCTATTTCTGAGCTTGAGGTGTTTTTGAAAGGCAAAATGCAGTTTTAAAAATAAAAATATAGAAAAATAGTAACTGATGTGTAGGGGCGGACCTGCGGTGTCTAATGCGGGCGACCACAGGTCGCCCCTACGCTCGTTCATCGAAAATAATATTGTTCCACTAATGAAGCATCGCCAAAATAAGGCGTAGAATTCATGTCGAGCGACCACAGGTCGCAGCTCGGAAGAGCC
>JAWXUZ010000003.1:0-56831 GCA_044425835.1 Bacillota bacterium
AGGCGGGTGGCGGTTCGAGTTCTCGCCTTCGGCGGGAGGTTCGGAGGTTCGCCATAGGCTATTGGCGGTTCGAGTTCTCGCCTTCGGCGGGAAGGAGTATTGGTTCCTTCTCGTCGGACTCGTTCTTTTTTCGATTGGTGAGGGTATCGTTCTCGATTTGCCTACCTGATATTGTTTCACGAATTGGATTTGCATTGTCTTTGAAACAAAGTTTCAAATCGATGCAAATAAGATTCGTTTCACAAATACAGGCAGACAAATCGAGTTCTTGTATGTGCAATGGTGGGTTGTGAACGAGTCCGACGATTGAAACATGGGGGGATTGGGGTGGTTGGGTTTTGGGCTATCGAGGGGTGCAGTTAGCTGTTGACTGTTGACTGTTGGCTGTTGACCCATGAAATTCGTGTACAAAAAAAGAAAACCCTGATTTACAAGATTTTCCTTTCGCAAAATGGAGATGAGGGGAATTGAACCCCTGTCCGAAAATCCCTCCATAAAGACTTCTACCATCATAGTTTGTTCTTTACATTCCCCGATCCAAGCGTCAACAAACAGACTCAAAGACAAAGTAGCTTCATGATTCTTTTTCCACCGCAAAGCTTAAGTGAAAAAGTGCCTCACCTAGATGACGCCAGTGACCCAAACGATGAGAGATTCAGGGCTGACGGCCGCCATTAATTAGGCAGCGAGTAAATTATTATTGTCTTTTAATTTTAAAAGTTTTGCGGCTTTTTAATGCAGTCTCCGCCCCTGCAGATGGCTATCCGTATTTTCAGAACTCCCGTCGAAACCTTTACATCCCCCTAAAATAAAATTACATGCTACGTCAAATTGCGAATTTTGAATTCTTTTTCTGCCTCACGACGTTGGTCTTTCTTCGCAATGTCCGCTCTCTTGTCATACAACTTTTTCCCTTTTGCCAAAGCGATATCAACTTTGACCAAACTTCTATCAAAGTACACTTTCAAAGGAACGATTGTTTGACCAGAAACTTGACTTTCGTGAAACATCTTTCTGATTTGGCTTTTGTGTAGCAATAGCCGTCTCTTCCGCAAAGGGTCTTTGTTGAAGATATTGCCTTGCTCGTATGGGCTGATGTGCATATTATAGATGAAAGCCTCTTCATTTTCAATGCGAATGAAACTTTCCTTTAGACTACACTTGCCCAAACGCAGACTTTTCACTTCTGTACCCACCAAGGAAATTCCGGCTTGGAACGTCTCTTCAATGAAAAAATCGTGGTATGCTTTTTTATTTTGTGCAATTAATTTCTTGCCTTTGCCCTTTGCCATTGTCACTCCGCCCTTTCCTTGAAATTTGTTTCTAAGCTAGTATACCACATCTTCTAATAAAAAGCAAACATGAAATACATATTTTTTTCTACAATTTTCGTCGTAAAAAAAGTAGTACGACTCCTCGTCCGAAAAACTGTTGATATTGAATGAAAATAACAAAAAGAAATCGACTTCCATTTACGATTTGCAAAATACTATATTGTGAAAATTGTATTTATATTTTATGTGAAACTTTGCGTATTTTTTTGAGAAAAATCGAATTTAAAATTTTTTCGTTGAAAAATAAATCATTTTCGCAATATCATTGTGAATTATTTCAGCAAAAAACCATAATAATTGAGTTTATTTTCACAAACTTAAAGAAAATATAGGATTTTGTGGACAATGGAGTTCGCTATTTTTTTATCAAACAGTATATATTGCACAATAAAAACATTTATAAACCTAATTATTTAGATAAAATCATGGTCGTACCAAAAAAAATATTGCCATATTTAAAATTTATGTTGAAATCCTCCCGATAAGGTTGTATAATAAGTGTGTATCTTCACACAAAGTAATATTTTAAATAAAGCGGTTTCAAAACACTTGCTAGAAATTGTATAAAAAACATTTTGGCAAGTGGTCACCCAATATACCATTCTTTACGAACAAAAGGAGGCTACAACCATGGCAAAAATTATGAAAACAATGGATGGGAATGAAGCGGCAGCGTATGCTTCATATGCATTCACAGAAGTAGCAGGGATTTTCCCGATTACACCGTCTTCTCCTATGGCAGAAAAAACTGACGAGTGGGCAGCCAATGGCAAAAAAAATCTATTCGGTCAACCAGTCAAAGTAGTTGAAATGCAATCAGAAGCAGGAGCAGCAGGTACAGTGCATGGCTCTTTGGCAGCTGGTGCTTTGACAACTACGTACACAGCGTCCCAAGGTTTGTTACTTATGGTGCCTAACATGTACAAAATTTCTGGGGAATTGCTTCCTGGTGTATTCCACGTATCTGCTCGTGCGTTGGCAGCACAAGCGCTTTCGATCTTTGGTGACCACCAAGACGTTATGGCCTGCCGTCAAACGGGGTTTGCTATGCTTGCCTCAAATAGTGTGCAAGAAGTTATGGACTTTGCAGCAGTTGCTCATCTTTCTGCAATCAAAGGAAAAGTACCATTCCTTCATTTCTTTGATGGTTTTAGAACGAGCCATGAAATCCAAAAAATCGAATGTTTGGATTACGATGATTTGGCAAAAATTCTCGATATGGACGCAGTCAATGATTTTAGAAGAAATGCCCTAAATCCAGAGCATCCTGTAACTCGTGGTACGGCTCAAAATCCTGACATCTACTTCCAAGCAAGAGAAGCTGCAAATAAATTCTACGATGCACTTCCTGAAGTTGTAGAAGGTTACTTGGGTGAAATCAATAAATTGACCGGTAGAGATTACAAATTGTTCAACTACTACGGTGCGCCTGATGCAGAAAATGTACTCATTGCTATGGGTTCTGCTTGTGAAGCCATCGAAGAAACAATTGACTATTTAAATGCAAAAGGCGAAAAAGTTGGTTTGATCAAAATTCACTTATTCCGTCCTTTCCTTCCTGAAAAATTCTTGGAAGCAATTCCTAAAACTGCAAAAACTTTGACCGTTCTTGATAGAACAAAAGAACCAGGGGCTCAAGGCGATCCTGTATACATGGACGTTTGTACAGCTATGTTTGGCAAAGAAAATATGCCTAAAGTGATTTGTGGACGTTATGGTCTTGGTTCAAAAGACGTGACTCCTGCACAAATCATTGCAATTTATGAAAATGCAAAATTGCCAACGCCTAAAACTGGATTTACTGTAGGTATTGTCGATGACGTGACAAACCACTCAATCGAAGTGGGCAAAGAGCTTAGCGTGACGGATGGCGATGGCACTCATAGCTGTAAATTCTGGGGTCTTGGTGCCGATGGTACAGTTGGTGCGAACAAAAACTCCATCAAAATCATTGGGGATCATACTGATATGTATGCACAAGCATACTTTAGCTATGACTCTAAAAAATCAGGTGGTATCACACAATCTCACCTTCGTTTTGGTAAAAAACCAATCCGTTCGACTTACCTCGTAAAAAATGCAGACTTCGTGGCTTGTCACAAACAAGAATACGTGCATTTGTATGATATGGTAACTGAACTCAACGAAGGCGGTACATTCCTTATGAATACAAATTGGTCAGGAGCTGATCTTGATGAGCATCTTCCAGCTGATTTGAAAAAACAATTGCTTGCAAAAAAAGTAAAATTCTATACAATTGATGCAACTAAAATTGCAGCTGAAATTGGTTTGGGCAACCGTACTAATACTGTACTTCAATCTGCTTTCTTCAAATTGACTGGTATCATTCCAATTGAAGATGCAGTGAAATACATGAAAGGTGCGATTGAAAAATCGTATGCGAAAAAAGGTAGCAAAGTCCTAGAAATGAACTACGCTGCTGTTGACCAAGGTTGTGACGGTCTTGTAGAAGTAGCAATCCCTGCTGAATGGGCAAATGCTGTCGACAAACCACACCACGGTTCTGTAAGAAAAACAACTGACTTCATCGAAAAAGTAGTAAAACCAATGAATGCACAACAAGGCGATTTCTTGCCTGTATCTGCATTCAATGGCAGAGAAGATGGTACGTTCCCTTGTGGTACAGCTGCTTACGAAAAACGTGGGGTTGCTGTCAATGTACCTGAATGGATAAGCGACAAATGTATCCAATGTGGACAATGTTCATACGTATGTCCGCATGCTGCGATTCGTCCAATTCTCGTATCGGCTGATGAAATGAAAAATGCTCCGGCAGCATTCCAAGCTGTAGCTCCAAAAGGTCAAGGCTTTGGTGAATTGCAATATAGAATGCAAGTATCTCCTTTGGACTGTTTGGGTTGTGGATCTTGTGCCGTTGTGTGTCCTGCAAAAGAAAAAGCTTTGGTTATGCAACCGATTGCATCTCAAGAAGAGCAAATCGATGCTTGGGACTTTGCAGTTGACGTAGTGGTACCAAAAGCAAATCCAATGGACAAAGCGTCTGTAAAAGGTAGCCAATTTGAAGAACCTCTACTTGAGTTCTCTGGTGCTTGTGCAGGTTGTGGGGAAACTCCTTACGCAAAGCTCATCACACAATTGTTCGGTGATAGAATGTACATTGCAAATGCAACAGGTTGTTCTTCAATCTGGGGTGGTTCTGCACCTTCTATGCCTTATACAACAAACAAACATGGACATGGTCCAGCTTGGGCAAACTCACTCTTTGAAGACAATGCAGAGTTTGGTTTGGGTATGTATTTTGCAGTTGAACAAATAAGAGAAGGCTTAAGAGATAGATTGGTAGAACTCAAAGGCATCGACTCTAGCTGTGCTGGTGTAGTTGACGCTTGGATTGATACAATGATCGATGGTGAAGCATCTAAAAAATCAAGTGCTGACCTTGTGGCAGCGTTGAAAGCATATTCTGGTTCTGATGCAAAAGCAAAAGAAATCGTGGCTCACGTAATAGAAAACGCAGACCAATTGGTGAAAAAATCACAATGGATCTTCGGTGGTGACGGTTGGGCCTACGACATTGGCTACGGCGGTGTTGACCACGTTTTGGCCTCTGGCAAAGACGTAAACATCTTGGTATTCGATACTGAAATTTACTCTAACACTGGTGGTCAAGCATCGAAATCAACTCCTGTTGGGGCTGTGGCTCAATTTGCTGCATCTGGTATGAGAGTACGTAAAAAAGACCTTGGTATGATGGCGATGAGCTATGGTTACGTATACGTTGCACAAGTGGCAATGGGTGCAAACCAAGCACAAGTTGTAAAAGCCCTTATGGAAGCAGAACAATATCCTGGTCCATCACTTGTCATTGCATATTCTCCTTGTATCAGCCACGGTCTCAAAGGCGGTATGAGTGGAGCACAAACTGAAATCAAACGTGCAGTGGAAGCTGGTTACTGGCATATGTACCGTTTCAATCCATTATTGAAAGAACAAGGCAAAAATCCATTTACTTTGGATTCCAAAGAGCCTACTGGCAGTTTCAGAGACTTCTTGTTGAGCGAAGTGCGTTACAGCTCCTTGCAAAGAACGTTCCCTGAAGTGGCAGAAGAATTGTTCGCTGCGTCTGAAAATGATGCGAAAGAAAGATTGGAAAGCTACAAAAAAATGGCTAGAGATTAATTCTCTATCCAGTTGAAGCTTTATAACAAATAAAAAAGAACCGAGCCCCAGAAGAAATTTTGGGTGTCTCGGTTTTTTGGCTCTTTGTCAAGAGTTGGGGTAATAAAGTTTTTTAGAAGCTGGATTTTGTCCAGCTTCTATTTTAGTGACTACTGATTAAGTGAAAGATTCTAAAATCAAGAGATAAAACCTTGAGACTCCGTCTCAAACTCTGCAAAAACACCTTTAAAAAAATCTAAGCTAGGCTTTAAAAGTAAAACTTTCTTTTTCGCTCACTTTAGTAACTACAAAAAATTTTACCTGCAAAGATTTTTAGTGATTTATGAAAAAAAGCTTGCAGACAGACTGAATAAAAATGTTATAAACGTTGATATAACAACATTTTTATGTTGATCAGCAGTCATTATTTTATTTAGGTTAGGGCAAGGAAAATTCTATTTTATAAATTGATCACAAAAACCCCATCGCAATGGGGGAGGTGTTAGAAGGAAGTTGACAGACAAAAATCTAGCAGAAAGACCACTCACTATGGGCATAATTGGTTTCTTGATTTTATAATACGCAAATTTCTTTCAAGACTTTCTACAATTCACAAAAAACCGTTGCATGAGTGCCATGCAATCCTCTTCTAGTACACCAGACAATACCTCTACCCGATGATTGAGTTTTGGCTCTCCAACAATATTCAAAATCGACCCACACGCACCAGCTTTGGGGCTTGCCGTCCCATAAACAATACGGGGAATCCTCGCTTGCACAATCGCCCCAGCACACATCGGGCAAGGCTCAACTGTGACGTACAACGTGCAATCTTCTAATCGCCAATCGCCCACAATCTCTGCTGATTCTGAAATGATATCAATCTCTGCGTGTCGCAGTGGATTTTTCTTCGTATTTCGTAGATTATATGCCCGTGAAATGATCACGTCATCACGCACCATGACGGCTCCAATTGGCACTTCGTCTTGCAAAAATGCTTTTTCACCTTCTAGCAATGCCACTTTCATATATTGAATGTCTTTGTAAATTTGCTCTGTCACTTTCATTTTTTTCTCCAATTACGATACTGTCGCCACAAAAAGTGCATCTTCCACATCTTCGCCCTCGACAGAATTCCAATAATCCCACAAGCCATCGCCATTGACATCGCAAGGCACAATCGATTGCCCATATAAAATATCGGCATTGGACGACATCAGCCCTTTTTCCGTCAAGATATAACGAATCGTCGTACCTGTCGCATCATTGATATACAACTCCTGTACGCCATCGCCATTCAAATCCCCACTCGTGATCGTGCCATACAAACTTTCCACACCGAGATGCGTACTCCAAATTTTTAGCAGCCCCGCCCCTTTGTGTTGGTACATATAAAAATCGAGTCCATCACTCATCATATATTCTTTCTCACCATTGCCATCGATATCGACGACGTGGCACTGTTTCACCGTCGTTCTCATTACAGCTCGATCCATCAATTCCATCGTGTACTTGCCGACTTCATCTAGGACGATGCTGTAAAATTCCATAGTGCGACTCGAAAATAACAATAATGTCTCGTCATCACTTGCAATGCAAGTATAATCGGCACTATCTAAAAATACTTCAGCGACAAAACGTAAGTCACTGTCGTAAAAAAATACTTTTTCAACGTCACGCAAGACTTGTTCTTCCTCAAAAGTCACGACCGATTCGCCCTCATCATCAAGCGAAATCACCTCGTTTCGGAGCGTCACAAAATCTTCCATGCGAAGCAGTACCGCAAGGAGTGTCTCCTTACCAAATTGGACAAACGTCGCCCCTAAAAACTCATGCCCCTCATCTAGCTTTACTTGATTGAGCGAAGAAAAACGACTGCCAAGCTGTCCAAACGATTGTAAGGTATGCGTGTCGACATCAAGTAAAATATCAGATGACGCATCATTTTTTCCAGTAATGACGATCTCATTTTCTGGAAATTCACCTTGGAGTGGATCGTATTCTCCTTGTATGCCTGTCCAATTTTCGTACGCAACGAAACCACCGTCATATAAAAACGGATTCCGCTCTTTCAAGCTATAGACTGAATAGTCGTACCCTCCACGGTAATACACCGCAACGAGTGTGTCTCGCACAAATAAAAATTCCGCCGTGCCAGCCGTATCATTGTTATGATGTAGTAAAGTTGCCGTGGCTTTGACACCACTTTGCCCTGCGTATCTTTGCAAAGCGTAATCCGCTTGGGCAGATGCCACTACAATATCAGTTGTTTCAGATAGTACTTCTGGCAATTGCATTTCAGAAAAAGAGAGACTGTCTCTGTCATACTGCCAGTAATGTGCCTCGATTGCCGATTTGATTTGTGTGGTGTAATTTGTTTGCTGTTCTGGTGTCAGGTGAAATGCAACTTCTTCGACCACTTCATCGCAACCCACAAGCATAAAAAGAAGGGCAAGCACGCAACACAATCCACCGATTTTTTTTCTCATCAATTTGATTCCTCGATTCTTGTTCCTCAAAATCTAAAATAAATACATTTCCTATAGTATACCACAATTTTTAGAAAATTCAACTCATTTTCCAAAAACAATGGAAACGAGTGCCACAGCAACGAAAACACCAGCAAAATTCGCCACCAATGCACAAAAAAGTGTATATCTCGTTTTTTGAATATTGACAGAAAGAAAATACAAACTCATCGTATAAAACACAGTTTCCGTACAACTCATCATGACAGAGGCGACACGTCCCAAATAACTATCGGTGCCAAACGTTTGGAAAATGTCGACGAGTAGTCCCGTTGCCGCCGAGGACGACACGAGTCGAATCAGCGTCAGCGGTGCCAACTCTACTGGAAATAAAATCATTTCGGCAAACGGTTCTGCTGCATTCGTCAAAAAATGAAGCAGTCCACTTTTTTGGAAAATCTGCACTGCGACCATCAAGCCAATGAGCGTGGGCAAAATCATGACGACCGTTCGCATGCCCTCTTCTGCCCCGATTAGGAACGTCTCGTACGGCTTCACACCTCGCAATGCACCGTAGCTTATAATCAGTACAATCGTCACAGGAATGAAGTAATTCGATATGTAAAACAGTAAATTCACAAGCATGCTCACACCCTCCGCCCTTGAATGAGTTTTCCAACCGCAATCCCGACAATTGTCGTAATGAGTGTGGCAACGATGCCCACACCGATAATTTCAGCTGGATTTTCAGATCCGTATTGACTCCGAAATGCAAGAATATTCATCGTCACAAGTTGAAGTGACGACATATTGACAATCAAAAACATACACATGGCATGACTGGCTTTGCCGTCTTCTTCCTGATTGAGTTTTTGCAATTCTTTCATTGCAAGTAGTCCCGCTGGAGCAGCTGCCCAACCAAGCCCTAAAAAATTGGCGACGAAATTCGTAGCGATATACTGTCTGGCTTTGTGCGTTCTCGGTACAGAGGGAAATAAAAAATCCATGAGCGGTGTCATTTTTTCTGCTAGCGATTCTATGAGACCACTGACCTCTGCAATTTTTAAAATGCCACTCCACATAGAGACGACACCGAGCATCGTAATTGCCAGTTGCACTGCATCTTTTCCGCCATCAATGACTGCCAAAGTCACAGCGTCCATCGTCCCAAATATGGAACCTGCAACGACTCCGCCAATGATAAAAAAACACCATAAAATATTGAGCATATGTGTCACCTCTAAAATTGATATACGTTATTGTATGTCTTTTGCATACGATTTATGACAATTTCACCCAAAAGTTAGGCAATAATAACTCATATTTACAAGGAATTTACATTAAAATTTTGTTATTTTTTTTTGAAATATAGCTTTTCTTTTTTGAAAAATACCTAAAAATCAACATTTTTCACCATAAAATATGGAAAAGGGAAACTTTATGAAAAAAAACTAAATTTACACTTGCATAATTGCTTTTTTTAGTATAGAATAGATATATAATTTAGAAGAAGGAGGTGTGTTTCATGGCTCATGTTATCGGACCAGAATGTATTGGTTGTGGTGCTTGTGCAGGCGATTGTCCTACAGGTTGTATCGTGGACGCTGGTGGCGTTTACGAAATCAAAGGTGGAGAATGTATCGACTGCGGTTCTTGCGTTGGCACTTGCCCAACAAGTGCAATCAAACCTGAATAATGCATCAATAAAAAGTGGGTTACTTCCTTGTACTCACTTTTTATTATTTTTAAAAAAATAATTTCTATATCATTTACTTTTTCTAAATGCATATTTTATACAACAGGTATCAAATTTAAATATAAAAATTAAGGAGAGTACTTATGCATATTACAGATTCAATGTTACGCCATATGTTAGCAGTTGCACGAGAAGGCTATATTCTAGCAAAAAGAGATGGATTGACAGAGCAAGAATGTCGTAATGCTTTTGCGTTGGGATTCATTCACAATATCGGATATGAATTTACAGACGTACCAGAAAATCAACAAACCGTTGGTTTTGAAATGTTCCACGGTTTGACAGGGATTAGTGCCATTCGTGACAAAGGAAGCACAGCGGCAATGCAATCACAACCGCATAAAATGTTGCGTATTTTAAATGCCGCAGATCTAAGTCTCAATGCAGAAGGCGATTATGTTGGTCCAAAAGGCAGATTAAAAGATATTGAACACCGCTATGGTGCAGCAAGTGATAAGTATAGAACGGCTCGCCAAATGGCAGAACTTTTGGGTCTTAGTATCAAATAAATATATCAGTTCTAAAAAAGACAAGAATGATTCGTTTTACATGCGAATCACTCTTGTCTTTTTTTGTATTTGTGTTCAGTAGTTCTTCAATTAAAAATCGTCAAAAGAAACATCAGCAACCAATTATTCCGATAAAATTCCACTGCCACACTCGATTCCACAACCGCTGCCCCAACATCTAAAAATTTGCCATTGCACTGCAAGTAAAATACACATACAAAAGCAATCCAGATGAAAATCACACCTTTGAGCAACCCAACCACTCCGCCCAAAAGTCGATTGCATAAATTCAAAAATGGCAACTGACTCACCAAATGCAAGCCATTTAAAAGTACCACAGCCCCAATATAAACTGCTATAAAAATCAATATCATAGCAATGACATTGAGACACATACTCGCCAAAAATCCCGTGATGTATTCTTGCAAAGTTTCCACATGCAACAGACTATGTACGACAGAATTGTTATTGGAAACGAGTGCCTCCGTCAAAAATTCAGGTAAATTGAGTTGTTCGATATATTCTCTCTCACCCAAATTGATATCGATCTTGTCTGCCACCTGTTCGAGTGAGGCTTCACTGAAAAATATTTTTTCGATGTGCGACATAATCATACCATACAAAAATGTCCCACGGAAAAAAGTAGCCATCGCAGGTGTCAAAAATCGTGCTGCAAACATCGCAAGCAACATCGGTGCAAAACGTAGCAAACTCCGCATCAACCCCAATCGATACCCCAATATACCAAATCCCAAAAATACTAAAATTACAATGCCATCTACGATTGTCGGCAAATTATCCATAACGACCTCCAAACCACTTCATTTTTATGATGCAATGTCTTCTTCTAAAATTTCTTCTGGACTATCTTCTGAAACCTCTTCTGTATTATCTTCTGAAATTTCTTCTGGACTATCTACTTCCATTTCCTCAAAGTTTTCATTGTCCAAGACGTATTCTAGTACTGGTTCAGTCGAATCGCCTATCGTATTCGGTATCAAAACACTTTCACCACTGCGACCCATCTCCGCAAACAATACTTCTTTATTCGTGATGACAGCTACATTTTTTAGTGTTTCCATCGGTATGATATCGAAGATATCACCTGCTCCTTGGTATTCCCAATAGAGTCCGCCACCAGAATGACGCAAACCATAAAACCGTTCACTCCCTTTGATTCCAATGACAACACCGCTATCTGTTGCATAAAGATATCCGATTTCATCATCGGCAACGAAATCGCCTTGCATTTTTCCATTTTGATCGATCCAAATGATGGAATTTTCCTCGATGCCCTCTGTAATTGCTTTTTCTTTTCCCAGTGCAAGCACGCTATATTCTTTGCTTGCAAGCGAGGCAAAATCTACCGTATTGTCGAGTTGGTAATTCCATGCTTCTATTCCATCAGCTGAAATGCCATACAAAAATTCATCGGAAATACACCGCAATATTCCGCCGTAACCAAAGGAAATTTTAGAAATGATTTCACTTGGTTTTTCTACTGCTGAGGCGAAAATACTATCGGTATATTCTTGGCTGTCTTCCTCTTGGATATAGAAAAATAAAACCCTTGCAATCGGCACCAAGTCCGAAGCATCAATATAACTGACTGCAAATGTCTTGTTATCATCAGAAACATCAGAAGACAAAGGATAAATCCCCTGACTTTCTTCGATGCGTTCTTTGAGTAAAATCCCTCTCTCATTGTAGACTGAAATGCGGTATCTCGTATCTTCTTTTGAAATGACCGACAAATACCCATTTTCATTCAAGGCAAATTGCAATACATTCCCTGTATTTTGGACGGTATACATACTGCCTGTGGTATCGTAGACTTTGACGGTATTGCCACCCAAATCGCCGATGGCAAAAAAACTATTTTCTTGGATCATTTTCGGCGACATCATGGCATACGAATCTGTCCATTTTTGCGAATTGACTTCAGTAAAAAATTTGACACCGTCTTTCATTGCCACTGCAAACGCTTTGCCAAATGCGACAAATTCATACTGCATGGTTTCTTCCAATCCCATTGTTGTATAACTCGTTTGTTTTGGCACAGGAGTGCCTGCCGAGGTCGTTTGTTGGATATCGGCGACGTAATTTTGTACCTTACCGCCACCGTAATTCGTATCGAAATAAAAACCGCCTGCAACGAGCAACAAAATAAAAATCAACAAAACGATTAAAAATGTTGCATTGCTTCTCGGTTCTTTTTGTTCATCTGTATTGTAATGTTCTTTTTGCGACATATATACTTACACACCCTTTGTTTCTACGAAAACTAAATCTGAACCCTATCAATCAATGATTCTATCATACTATAATTACGTATATTTTGCAAATTATTTTTTCAGCATGGTCTGATTTTCTTATGTATTTTCAATGGAAAACACTCTTTTTTCTACAAAAAGATGCTACACTTTATCAAGGTACCAATTAAATATTTCCAAATTGCAACAGTCTTATTAACGGGCGACCACAGGTCGCCCGCTCTCGATAAAACGAAATTTGGCAATATTTAATTGGTATCTCAACACACAACATTTGTCAAACAGCCACAAAAAAAGTGGAGCATATGATACTCCACTTTTCAAAATTCCCTTCACACCCGAATTACTCTTCTGTATCATCAGTGAATAAATCAGAAAACAATTCAAGCTTTGTGCGTAACAAAATTTCAAGATTCGCAACTGCCTCAACCATAGCCGTTACTGATGTATTGGCTTCTAGTATTTGTGCATAAGATGCTGTCGAATCATCAGCGACGAATTTTTGAATTTTTTCGCCCTCTGCATTTAAGATATGTGCAAGTGCTGCTTCTTGCAAAGCAACTGAGCTTACAATATCTGTAATTGCTTGGTATCTCGTACTCGTTCCCGGTACAATGACTGGCATACCCATAAGTGATTCCTCCTTTGTTATGACTTAGTATATCATATGGAGAAAGATAACTTACGTGACAAACTTAGATCATGTCATCAGGATCGATCATCATCATTTCAGTATAATCTGTTGAATCATCGATTAATTGTGGTGCTTCCACGGGTTCAACGATTTCTACGTTACGATATCTTGGCATACCTGTACCAGCTGGGATCAACTTCCCGATAATTACATTTTCTTTGAGACCAATCAGCGGATCGATTTTTCCTTTGATTGCCGCTTCTGTCAGTACTTTCGTTGTTTCTTGGAACGACGCTGCTGAAAGGAAAGAATCTGTTGCCAAGGACGCTTTTGTGATACCAAGAAGTACCCTTTGTCCTGTTGCTGGTTGCAATTCTTCTTCTTCCAAATCGGCATTCGTATTTTCATATTCAAGCCAATCGACGAGCGTTCCCGGCAAGAAAGTGGTATCGCCATTTTCTTCGATACGCACACGTTTTAACATTTGACGTACAATGACCTCAATATGTTTGTCGTTGATTTCCACCCCTTGCAAGCTATACACACGTTGTACTTCTTGGATCATATAATCTTGTACACCACGGAGGCCTTTGATTTTTAAGATATCGTGCGGATTGACACTACCTTCTGTAATTTCATCCCCTGCTTCTACTGTATCGCCATCGTATACTTTGATTCTCGAACCGTAAGGAATGAGGTATTCTTTGATTTCGCCATCATCACTTGTAATGATAATTTCTCTTTTCTTTTTCGTATCTCGCAGTTCGACTCTACCGCCAAATTCAGCAATGATCGCCAAACCTTTTGGTTTTCTCGCTTCAAAAAGTTCCTCAACACGAGGGAGACCTTGCGTGATGTCATCACCGGCAATCCCGCCGGTATGGAACGTACGCATTGTCAGTTGTGTACCTGGTTCACCAATCGATTGTGCCGCAATGATCCCAACCGATTCCCCGATACGCACGTAACGTCCACTCGCCATATTGGCACCGTAACATTTCCCACAAATACCCACTGTCGAACGACAAGTAAGAACTGTACGGATGAGTACTTTTTTGATGCCTGCAACTTCTACTTTTTCTGCTTGGTCAACAGAAATCATCGTATCAGCTTTGACGATAATATCCCCTGTTTCAGGGTGAATGATATCTAAAATCGACCAACGTCCACGAATACGCACTTGCAAACTTTCAATGACTTCGTTGCCGTCCATAAATGCAGACACCCAAAGTCCAGGGGCTTCTTTGCCCTCATCGTGATTACAATCCCATTCACGAATGATGATATCTTGAGAAACGTCTACGAGACGACGAGTCAAATACCCTGAATCGGCCGTTTTTAGTGCTGTATCGGTCAAACCTTTTCTCGCCCCATGGGCAGAGATGAAGTATTCCAAAACAGACAAGCCCTCACGGAAACTTGCTTTGATTGGCAACTCAATCGTTCCACCAGATGGTTTTGCCATCAATCCACGCATACCTGCAAGTTGTTTGATTTGGGCACTAGAACCACGGGCACCAGAGTTTGCCATCATAAAGATATTGTTGTATTTTCCAAGCCCTGCCAAAAGTGAAGCCGTGATTTTTTTATCGGCACTTTCCCAAGCTTCGATGACTTTGCGGTGACGTTCTTCGTCTGTCATAAGTCCTCGACGGAATTTTCTTGTAATGATATCTACTTGCTCCTCAGCTTCGCCTAAGAACAAGCCTTTGTCTGCTGGAATTTCCGCATCAGATACAGAAACTGTCAACGCCGCTCTCGTTGAGAATTTATAACCCAACGTTTTGATTTTATCGAGTACAGCCGCAGTTTCAGTAGTACCACAGTAGTTGATACAACGGTTGATGATTTTACTGATTGCTTTTTTGTCTACCAAGAAGTCAATTTCATAGCGGAATTTTTCTTCGTCTTTTGTACGGTCGACATACCCCAAGTTTTGTGGCATTGCCTCATTGAACAAAATACGTCCCACTGTCGTTTGTACCAAACGGCTTTCTTTCTCACCATCGAATTTGAGGGTACGTTTTACTTTGATGATTTCATGCAAAGTCACTTGTTTGTTGTCATAAGAAAGGACTGCTTCTTTTTCATCTTTGAATACTTTGATGATCAAATCACCTTTTGCCTTGATGACATTGCCTTTTTCGTCTAGCAAATCCGCTTCGTAGCGTGCATTCAAATCATCACGCTCGAGAGTCAAGTAATACATCCCCAAAATCATATCCTGAGACGGCACAGTTACAGGTGCTCCGTCAGATGGTTTCAAAAGGTTATTTGGTGCAAGGAGTAAGAAACGACACTCTGCTTGTGCTTCCACTGAAAGTGGTACATGGACTGCCATTTGGTCACCATCGAAATCGGCATTGTACGCAGTACAAACCAAAGGATGCAATTTGATTGCACGTCCTTCGACAAGAACTGGCTCGAATGCTTGAATCCCAAGTCTATGCAAAGTCGGTGCACGGTTGAGCATTACAGGGTGTTCTGTGATGACTTCTTCTAAAATATCCCAAACACCTGTTTGCAAACGTTCCACCATTTTTTTTGCCGCTTTGATGTTCGGTGCCAATTTGTCTTCGACTAATTTTTTCATAACGAAAGGCTTGAATAATTCAATCGCCATTTCTTTTGGCAAACCACATTGGTAGATTTTTAGTTCAGGACCAACGACGATAACGGAACGACCAGAGTAGTCAACACGTTTTCCAAGTAAGTTTTGACGGAAACGCCCTTGTTTCCCTTTTAACATATCAGAAAGCGATTTCAAAGCACGATTTCCAGGACCTGTGACAGGACGGCCACGGCGGCCATTGTCAATCAATGCATCGACTGCTTCTTGCAACATTCTTTTTTCATTTCTTACGATAATATCAGGTGCTCCCAAATCAAGCAAACGTTTCAAACGGTTATTTCTGTTGATGACACGACGGTATAAGTCGTTCAAGTCACTCGTTGCAAAACGTCCACCATCGAGTTGTACCATCGGACGAATGTCTGGAGGAATGACTGGCACTGCATCTAAAACCATCCATTCAGGCTTGTTTTCAGAAACTCTGAAACTTTCGATGACTTCTAATTTTTTGATGACTCTCGCTCTTTTTTGACCTGTCGTTTCTTCCAATTGGATTTTCAATTCTTCCGATTCTCTTTCGAGGTCGATGTCCATCAAAAGTTGTTTCACAGATTCTGCACCCATACCAGCTTTGAACGCACCATCGCCGTATTGTTCGCACGCATCTCTAAATTCTTTTTCGTTCAACAATTGTTTGTATTGCAATCCAGTTTCACCAGGATCGGTTACTACGTAAGATGCAAAATACAAGATTTTTTCCAAAGATCTAGGACTCATCGCAAGGATGAGACCCATTCTTGATGGAATGCCTTTGAAGTACCAAATATGAGATACAGGAGCAGCAAGTTCAATATGCCCCATTCTCTCACGACGTACTTTGGCTTTTGTCACTTCAACGCCACAACGGTCACAAACTACACCTTTGTAACGAATTCTTTTATATTTCCCACAGTGACACTCCCAGTCCTTAGTAGGGCCAAAAATCTTTTCGCAAAATAGACCTTCTTTTTCTGGTTTGAGTGTTCTATAGTTGATTGTTTCTGGTTTTTTGACTTCTCCTTTTGACCATTCGTGAATTTTTTCAGGAGATGCCAATCCGATTTTAATAGAGTCAAACACAATTCCTTGTTCCCCATTATTTCCATTCATAGCGTATGCCCTCCTTATTCTTCATCTTCATCATCATCTAAGTCATCTAATAAATCGTCGTCTAAGAGATCCTCTTCATCTAGCAAATCATCTTCTTCTAACAAATCATCATCTTCCTCGTCTTCATCTAGCAAATCATCGTCTAACATATTTTCAGGAAGAAAACTAGATAACAAGTCATTTTCTACGTCATGTTGTGATTTATTTTTTTCGTCTGATTGATGATCTTCTAGCAAATACCCCACCAACTCTTCTTCTTCGGTGAGTGGTCTGCCTTGCAATTCATCGTCCATTGCCAAATGATCGATATTGACATTGAGATCGTCAATTTCATCAATCGATTCACGGATTTCAACTTCTGTTTGATCCTCACGCAAAACACGAATGTCAAGCCCTAAGGATTGCAATTCTTTTAGGAGTACTTTAAACGATTCAGGCACACCCGGTTCAGGGATATTTTCACCTTTGACAATCGATTCATACGTTTTCACACGACCGACAATATCATCTGATTTTACAGTCAAAATTTCTTGCAATGTGTAAGCAGCACCGTACGCTTCCAAAGCCCAAACTTCCATCTCTCCGAAACGTTGTCCCCCAAATTGGGCTTTTCCGCCGAGTGGTTGTTGTGTAACCAAAGAGTATGGACCTGTTGATCTTGCATGGATTTTATCGTCAACCAAATGGTGAAGTTTCAAGTAATGCATGAAACCGATTGTGACACGGTTGTCGAAGAAATCTCCACTACGGCCGTCACGCAAATCGACTTTGCCATCTCTTGACAATTTAACGCCTTTCCATTCTTCTCTATGGTCTCTATTATTGTAGAGTTCTTCGTAAATTTCACCTTCGAGAAGTTCTTCCCATTTTTCAGAAAATTCAATCCAACTCATATTGACATAATCATTTGCCATTTCGAGTGTGTCCATGATATCTATCTCATGGGCACCATCAAATACAGGGGTGCTAATTTTCCAACCCAATGCTTTGGCAGCCAAAGAAAGATGTGTTTCGAGGACTTGCCCAATGTTCATACGAGATGGAATCCCCAAAGGATTGAGGACGATATCGAGTGGTCGCCCATTTGGTAAAAATGGCATATCTTCTACAGGAAGTACACGAGATACAACCCCTTTGTTACCATGACGACCCGCCATTTTATCCCCTACAGAGATTTTTCTTTTTTGTGCAATATACACATGGACGAGTTGGTTGACACCAGGGCCTACTTCGTCGCCATTTTCTCTTGTAAAGATTTTCACGTCTACGACAATTCCAGTTTCACCGTGTGGCACACGCAAAGAAGTATCACGCACTTCACGAGTTTTTTCCGCAAAGATGGCACGGAGGAGTCGCTCTTCTGCTGTCAATTCTGTTTCGCCTTTTGGTGTTACTTTTCCAACTAAGATATCATTTGGACGCACTTCTGCCCCGATACGAATGATACCACGGCTATCCAAATCTTTGAGTGCATCGTCACCGACGTTTGGAATGTCTCTTGTAATTTCTTCTGCACCGAGTTTCGTATCACGGGCATCGGCTTCGTGTTCATTGATATGCACAGAAGTATACACATCTTCTTGCACTAATTTTTCACTTAGGAGTACGGCATCTTCATAGTTATAACCTTCCCAAGTCATAAACCCAATCAAAGGATTTTTCCCAAGTGCCAATTCTCCATTATCAGTTGACGCACCATCAGCGATGATGTCTCCTGCTTTGACAGAATCGCCCACATTGACGATTGGTTTTTGATTGAGACAAGTATCTTGATTGCTTCGTTGGTATTTGATTAAGTTGTAACGGTCTCTTGTATTTTGCTCTGTACGAATGACAATTTCACTCGCTTCGATGCGTTCTACAACACCATCATTGTCTGCCAAAACACAAATACCTGAGTCTTTCGCTGTTTTGTGTTCCATACCTGTACCAATGATTGGTGAATCTGTCACCATCAAAGGCACTGCTTGACGTTGCATATTCGATCCCATCAAGGCACGGTTCGCATCGTCATTTTCAAGGAAAGGAATCAAAGCCGTTGCCACAGAAACCATTTGTTTTGGCGAAACGTCCATCAATTGTACTTGTTTTCTATCGACTTCGATAACGTCTTCTTTGTGACGACCCGTTACTTTTTTGTTGATGAAATAGCCCTCCAGATCGAGTGGTTCATTGGCTTGTGCCACATTGAAATTTTCTTCTTCATCCGCAGTCATATAGACGAAATCTTCTGTCACCTTTGGTTCGTCACCACTATGATCGATTTTTCGATATGGTGCTTCGATGAAGCCGTATTCATTGATTCTTGCAAATGTTGCCAACGTATTGATCAGCCCGATGTTTGGTCCCTCAGGCGTTTCAATCGGACACATTCTTCCATAATGAGAATAATGGACGTCACGCACTTCAAAGCCGGCACGTTCTCTCGAAAGACCACCAGGCCCCAATGCAGAAAGACGACGTTTGTGTGTCAATTCAGAAAGAGGGTTATTTTGATCCATAAATTGCGAGAGTTGTGAACTACCGAAAAACTCTTTGATCGTTGCTGTCACTGGACGGACATTGATCAAGGCTTGTGGTGTCACAAGAGCCAAATCTTGAGTGGTCATACGTTCACGCACGACACGTTCCATACGAGACAAACCGATACGGAATTGGTTTTGCAACAATTCCCCAACGGAACGGATACGACGATTGCCCAAATGGTCGATATCGTCTACATTGCCGTATTTGAAACCTGATGAGTTGTCGTATTCGTAATCCAAATGAATGATATAGTTGATGGACGCAAAAATATCTTCTAGTGTAATATGTTTTGGCACGAGTTCATGCACGTTGTCACGAATGGCAGCTGCCAACTCGTCTGTATCTGTATATTCTTCGAGCAATTGCTCAAGTACTGGGTAATACACTGCTTCTTTGATGCCAAGTTCTGCACCGTTTAAGCCAAATTCTTCAATGAATAGATTGATGTCTACCACTTGGTTTGTGAGAATTTTGACATTTCTTTCTTCAGCTTCAATGAAAATTGCAGAAACCCCTGTATTTTGAATGTCATCACAAAGCTCCATTGTCAAAGTCACACCAGCTTCGGCAACGACTTCACCCGTCATAGGATCAACGACATTTTCGCCCAAAATAGCCCCTCTGACACGGTTTCTAAGAGCCAATTTTTTATTGAATTTATAACGTCCCACATGAGCCAAGTCATATCTTTTCGGATCGAAAAACATACCGTCTAGGAGAGATTTTGAGCTTTCTACAGTAGGCGGCTCGCCTGGACGTAATTTTTTATAAATTTCAATGAGTCCTTCTTCGTGTGATTTCGCTATATCTTTTTCGATGGAAGCCAAGATTTTTGGTTCATCGCCAAACATATCAATAATTTCAGAGTCAGTCCCTACCCCAAAAGCACGAATGAGTGCTGTAACAGGCACTTTTCTTTGACGGTCGACACGCACGTAGAAAATATCATTAGAATCTGTTTCGTATTCCAACCATGCACCACGGTTTGGAATGACAGTCGAAGAAAGTAATTTCTTACCCACTTTATCAAAATCAGAAGCGTAATAAATCCCAGGAGAACGCACCAATTGGCTAACGATAACACGTTCCGCACCATTGATGATAAACGTACCTGTATCTGTCATTAACGGAAAATCACCCATGAAGATTTCTTGTTCTTTCAAGTCATCGATTTCACGGATATAAAGTCTTGCCTTCACTTTGAGTGCGGCAGCGTATGTCGTATCACGCTCTTTGCATTCTTCAATCGAGTATTTTGGTGCAGAATCTAATGAAAAATCAATAAATTCCAAAACCAAATTGTCATTGAAATCAGTAATTGGGGAAATGTCTTCAAAGATTTCTTTGAGACCTTCCTTCAAAAACCATTGATAGCTGTTTTTTTGTACCTCAATTAAGTTCGGCATTTCTAGGACTTCATGAATTTTAGAGTAATTCATTCTGACGGCATCGCCATTTTTCAATACTTGAATCCTGTTTTTTTCCATCTTGTCACCTCTTCTGGATAGTAAGAACTTTCCTAATATAAGGAAAAACCCTTGTGATGTATCAACAAAACTTGCTGTCCATATATACGAAAAAGTAGATAAGGACAAAAATGTAGAACTTCTTAACATAAATCAAGACCTTCACCCGCACTGCCTTTGATCAGCAGTACTAAAGTAAAAGCCATAAATGTTTAAAGAAATTCTACAAAATTACTTCGTTATTCAAATTGCTTGTTGCACAATTGCCACACAGCAAAAAACGAAACATTTCGCTCTCCAAATTGTATTGACAACAAAGAGGAATTTTATACCAAATGCATGGCATTTCACAAAAAAATGTTGAGTTTTACTGTATCTTGTGCTATACTTACGTCTGGATGTATTTCTTCACACGTAGCAGTATCTAATATTTTATCATATGGGGTAAGGTGTTGTCAAGCCTTATTTTTACAATTTTTTTACTGGTGTGTTTCCTAAAGAAATTACGTTTCTGACATAAAAAATGCTTAAAATGTTAAGAAATATGACGTATGCCGACTCTTGTCAATTTTTGGCATGTAGTCAAAAAATAGCAAATCGCACAAAAACAAATTTGTTTTACAATAAAAATCAGTACTATTTATTGTACTTTTTTTAGTACAATCCGAGAATTGGAAGGGGAATTTCAAAAATGAGCAATACACCACTGCCAAACAAAGTGAATTATCAGAAAAAACTAGAAGAGACACTCAAAGAAATCGCAAAAAAGGAAGAGAAGCCGTCATTACTATTGCATAGTTGTTGTGCACCATGCTCGACTTACGTGCTTGAATATCTTGCTGAGAAGTTTAAGCTTACGATTTCGTATTACAATCCAAATATTTCACCGAGTGAGGAGTATTTTTTGCGAGCAAAAGAGCTTGGGCATTTAATAGAAGAAATGCAACTTTCGAGTCGTATTGATTTACGGATTGCGGCGTTTGACAACATGCCTTTTTTCGAGTTGGCAAAGGGCAAAGAGACAGAGCCAGAGGGCGGTAGCCGTTGCGTGGATTGTTATCGATTGCGGTTGGCACATACTGCTGCACTGGCAAAAGAATTGCAGGTCGATTATTTCACGACGTCGCTTTCCATCAGTCCACATAAAAATGCAACGTTGCTCAATGAAATCGGTGAGGAACAAGGGGGGATTTTTGGCATACAATATCTATATTCGGATTTCAAGAAAAAAGGCGGGTATCTGCGGTCTTGCGAGTTATCGAAGCAGTACGGGTTATACAGGCAAGAGTACTGCGGGTGCATTTTTTCAAAAAACAATGGGCAGAGTAGGTAGAATCAAAAGATAAAACCTTGGGGGCTTTGCCCCAAACCCCACACACAAAGGAGACAACCACACCATGACACTCAAATTCAACGAACTATCGCCACGACAAAAAGGGATTTTCGCCATACTTTGCTCCTCTCTATCTTTCGCTTTGATGAGTGTATTCGTCCGACTTTCTGGCGACCTCCCTTCTATCCAAAAAAGTTTCTTCAGAAATTTCGTCGCCGTCATCGTCTCGGCATATTTACTGTACCGTGAAAAACCAAAACTCATTTTGAACAAAAAATCAGCATGGCTCATGTTCGGGCGGAGTGTCTTTGGCACAGGCGGCATTTTGTTCAATTACTATGCCATCGACCATTTGCCACTATCTGATGCGTCCATGCTCGGGAAATTATCGCCTTTTTTCACCTTGCTATTTTGTTATTTCTTCCTCAAAGAAAAAATCAATTTCGTACAATTCACCTCCATTATACTTGCATTTTTCGGGGCAATATTTGTAATGAAACCCACGGGCACCATCGCCGAATTTTTCCCGTCTTTCATCGGTATTTTGGGCGGAATTTGTGCAGGTGCTGCTTATACTTTTATCCGTGCAGTCAGTGCAAACGGCTTGCATAAGAAATTCATTATTTTTGGGTTCTCCCTTTTTTCTTGTGTCGTGACATTGCCATACCTCTTATTTTTTTATACACCAATGACCACAACGCAAATCGGCTACCTACTTTTGGCAGGACTTGCCGCAACGGGTGGGCAATTTGGCATCACAACGGCCTACAGCTATGCCCCCGCCAGTGAAATTTCAGTGTATGATTACGCACAAATTCCTTTTGCTGCCTTGCTTGGGCTGTTGCTTTTTGCACAAGTTCCAGACCTACTAAGTATCATTGGATATTTCATTATTTTTGGTGCTGCTTTGTTATCATATTTCAAGGGAAATGCCTCCTGAAAAAAATAGTATAATACAACTTTCTGTTTTTTAATTTTTTTCATACGATTTTTACATCTTCATTCAATGATTCCATTTATTTTTTATGCAAGTTTTTAATTTTATACAATTTATATATGTTTTTTGCCTAAATTATAGAAAATATACAAAAAAATATTGACTCTTTCCATAAATAGATGTATTATGTATATAACGTACTTAAAAAGTTCAAGAAATGTCAAATAATCGTCTGAATTTGCTCATTTTGAAATTTATTTTTGTTATTTTGTATAAAAACTTTTGAGATTTAAAGGATTTCAACCGCAGTTTTTTTAAAACAATAAAAATTTCTTTCAATAACAGTGAGGGTTTCGTTTTTTCAAACATTTCAAGTTTCTTTTTGTACATTTTGCATAATTTTATATCTTGATTCCGTTTTTTTATAGAAATAAAGAATGATGAGTTGGGCTAAAAATAACAAATGCCACTTTTTTTAAAAAAGAGATATCTTATTTCATATCAAATCAAAAGATGGATATAATTGTGCAAGCATACGTTACCGTTTCATTTTACTTGTTGTGTTCATAGCAATATTTTAAGGAGGAGTCACAGTATGTCTAAAAATCAATCAGAAAAAGTAACAAGCCCAAAGGTAGTAGATAGTGTAGAAAGCCTAAAAATCCGTATCGCAGAAATTAGAGCAGCTCAAAAAGAATTTGCAACTTTCACTCAAGAACAAGTTGATAAAATCTTCAGAGAAGCATCTATGGCAGCAAACAAAGACAGAATTCGTCTAGCAAGAATGGCAGTAGAAGAAACTGGCATGGGCGTTCTTGAAGACAAAGTCATCAAAAATCACTTTGCTTCAGAATATATTTACAATGCATACCGTACTGCACAAACTGTTGGTGTATTTGAGCAAGATACTGAATTCGGTATCACAAAACTCTATGAGCCAATCGGTGTTATCGCTGCAGTTATTCCAACTACAAACCCAACTTCAACTGCAATCTTCAAATCTTTGATTGCTTTGAAAACTAGAAATGGTATTATCTTCTCCCCACATCCATCTGCTAAAAATTGTACAATTGAAGCAGTTCGTGTGGTACTTGAAGCAGCTGTTGCAGCTGGTGCTCCTAAAGGCATCTTGGCTTGGATTGACAAACCATCTATCGAACTTTCAGCTGAAGTTATGAAGGATGCAGATATGGTTCTTGCAACTGGTGGACCTGCAATGGTAAAAGCAGCTTATTCTTCAGGAAATCCTGCTGTTGGTGTAGGTAACGGAAATACACCTGCGTTGATTGATGATTCTGCTGATATCTTAGTTGCAGTCAACTCTGTAATTCACTCAAAAACTTTCGACAACGGTACAATTTGTGCTTCCGAGCAATCTGTTGTTGTTGTAGATAAAATTTACGATAAAGTAAAAAAAGAATTTGCTGATCGTGGATGCTATATCTTAAATGAAGAAGAAAAAAATAAAGTTGGTAGCGTAATCCTTAACGATGCTGGCAATATCAACGCTAAAATCGTTGGACGTTCTCCACGTCAAATCGGTGAATTGGTTGGTCTTGACATTCCTGCTGATGTAAAAGCATTGGTTGGTGAAGTGACTGAACTCGATCATCACAAAGAGCCATTTGCTCATGAAAAACTTTCTACAATTCTTGCTATGTATCGTGGCGAAAACTTTGAAGACGCTCTTGAAAAAGCACATAGATTGGTACTTGACGGTGGTGTAGGCCATACTGCAGTACTTTACGCTGATACAGTGAACGCAAAAGACAAAATCAGCAAATTCCAAGACAAAATGAAAGCTTGTCGTATCCTTATCAATACACCTTCATCTCACGGTGCGATTGGTGACTTATACAACTTTAGATTATTGCCATCACTCACACTTGGTTGTGGTTCTTGGGGCGGAAACTCTGTTTCAGAAAATGTTGGTATTAAACAATTGTTGAATATTAAAACTGTTGCTGAGAGGAGAGAAAATATGCTTTGGTTAAGAACACCTGATAAAGTTTACTTCAAAAAAGGCTGTCTTGGCGTTGCTTTGAAAGAATTGGAAGCAGTATATGACAAGAAAAAAGTATTTATCGTTACTGACTCTTTCCTATACCAAAATGGATACACTAAAACTGTAACTGATAAATTGGATGAAATGGGCATCACGCATACTACATATTTCGATGTTGAGCCAGATCCAAAACTTGCTGGAGCAAGAATTGGTGCAAAAGCTATGATCGACTTCCAACCTGATACAATCATCGCTGTCGGTGGTGGTAGTGCAATGGATGCTGCGAAAATCATGTGGGTAATGTACGAACATCCAGAAGCTGACTTTGCTGACCTTGCAATGCGTTTCGTGGATATTAGAAAAAGAGTTTACACTTTCCCTAGAATGCGTGAAAAAGCGGATCTTATCTGTATCCCAACTTCTTCAGGTACTGGTTCTGAAGCGACTCCTTTCGCAATCATTACTGATGAAGATTCTGGTGTAAAATACTCAATCGCTGACTACGAATTGATGCCTACAATGGCAATCGTTGACGCTGACATGGCGATGCATCAACCAAAAAGCTTAACTGCTGCATCTGGTATTGACGTATTGACTCATGGTTTGGAAGGTTACGCTTCTATGCTTGCAACTGACTTTACTGATGGTATCCATCTTCAAGCAATCAAACTTGTATTTGAATATCTTCCACGTGCATACGAAAATGGTGCAACTGACCCAGAAGCTCGTGAAAAAATGGCTCATGCTGCTGCTCTTGCGGGTATCGGTTTTGCGAACTCTTTCCTCGGCGTGTGTCACTCTATGGCTCATAAATTGGGTGCATTCTACCACGTACAACATGGTATCGCAAATGCGTTAATCATCACTGACGTTATCAAATACAACTCTAGCGAAGTTCCTGCTAAAATGGGTACTTTCTCACAATATCCTTATCCAAAAGCGATGAGAAGATATGCTGAAGTTGCTGAACATTTGGGCTTAGGCGGAAAAGATGATCCTGAAAAAGTGGATAACCTCATCAAAGCTATCGAAGAATTGAAAACTAAAGTTGGTGTGCCAAGAGCAATCAAAGATTTGAGACCTGACGAAAAAGATTTCATGTTGAACATTCCAGCTATGGCTGAGCAAGCGTTTGACGATCAATGTACAGGAGCAAATCCTAGATATCCAAAAATTTCTGAAATCGAAGAGCTTTACAAAAAAGCGTACCACGGTACAAAATAATTTCAGAAAATGCATATAGTATAATATGAATTTCTCCCCCTTCATTCCACATTGTGGTTTGGAGGGGGTTTTTGAGTTTTCACCTTCGGCGAGATTGGTTTGGGTTATCGGGTTTTGTAGGGGCGTACCTTTGGTCGCCCGTCGTGAATTCTGACATCTTACTTTTGGCGATATTTTATTAGCGGATCAATTAGTTGTGAATGAGTCCGACGATTGAAACGTGGGGGATTGGGGTGGTTGGTTTGGGCTGTCGAGAGTTTGAGTGCAATTCGGCTTGCATTTGGGCTAGTGGGAGTTTTAGTGTGTGTTGCCGTGGGCTGGAGTATTGGTTCCTTCTCGTCGGACTCGTTCGCTTTCGATTGGTAAGGGTATCGTTCTCAAGTTGACTACCTGATATTGTTTCACGAATTGTAGTTGTAAAGTTTTGAAAGTCAGGTTTCAAAACAAACAACTAAGATTCGTTTCACAAATACAGGCAGTCAACTTAAGTATTCATGCTTGCAATGGTCAGTTGCGAACGAGTCCGACGATCGAAACGTGTGGGGGATTGGGGTGGTTGGTTTGGGCTGTCGATGGTTTAAGTGCAGTTGTTGTTGTGGGTTCCTGTTGTGGATTCGGTTTGGTTTGGGCAATCGGGTTTGTAGGGGAGGGGTTCCACCCCCCTCCCAATTAGACGATCATATTTTTTCTGGCATAGGAAATTTCTTTTCAGACACAAAAAAGGAGATGGAATTTTCCACCTCCTAAATGATTAATTGCTCTTTATGATATCGCTTCTTGCGACAAGCCAAGCACAATATGAATATCTGCACCACTCGTAATTTTCGATTTATCCACTTCCACAACCGCATCCGAAAAATACGAAACCAAATCATAACCAATGCCACTTTCTTTGACATAAATCATCGTTTGGTCAAGAGCAGTCCCTGTATGTGTGACTGGATCCTTTGTGGTATACCCATCATCATTTAATTTTTGTGTCACATCTGCACCGAGACCGTTGACGTTACTGCCATTGGCAACGACAATCGTATACTCTCTACTATCTGAATCTTCTAGTTCAGCAGCCGCAGAAGTGCTATAGAAAAATCTCTGCACGACTTCTTGTGTGGCTTCCACATCATGTAAGAAATACGACACACCGCCAACGTACTGCCCCACACCAGGAAGGACTTCCATCACGATATTATTCAAGTTGATATCGCTGATATAATTTACGTATTTCAATGCATCGCTTAGTGCAAGGTCTGTAGTGACGTAATCATAGACAACTTGGATCAATTCCGTTGCATTTTTCAAAATCGTTTCTGTACTCATGACTTTGTCTGCCAAGGCATATAAAAATAATTGTTGCGTTTCCACACGTCCCACATCACCCGTTGGGTAATCTCGGAATCTGACGAGCTGCATCGCTGCATTGCCGTCAAGTGTTTGTTGCCCTTCTTTTAGATTAATCAAAATCCCTGTACCATCATATTCACGGGCATCTTTGTACATATTTTGAGGTACGTACATATCGACTCCGCCAACGGCATCGACAATGGCTGCAAATGCGTCCAAATCGACTTTGACATAGTGGTCAATTTTAATTCCCAACAAATCTTCGACTTGCATTTGTATGGCTTCAGGACCCAATTCTTGCCCAGCGTACGCATGCACTTCATTGATTTTCAAAACGCTTGGGTACGATCGCCCTGCATCGTTTAACAAAGTTTTCACTTCTGATGACATAGAAACTCTCGTATCACGAGGAATCGAAAGCACTTCGAGAGATTGCGTCGCACTATCGAAATTGACAACGAAGATGACGTCTGTACGTGTTTTGTCTTCATCTACCCCAAGGACAAGCACATTGAGTTTGATATTTTGCTTTAATAATGCGTTGAGGAAAGTGACTTTTGACCCCTCCACATCTACAACATACGTTTCAGCAAACGGCACATTGCCTGTTACTTTATAATACGCAAACGTTGCACCACTGGCAATAACAGTAAAAGCCACGACCATACTGACTACAATTTTGAAAAACAAACCGATAAAGCTAGGTTTTCTTTGCTGTTGTTGTACATTTTTTTGTTGTTGCGGGTTTGGTTTTTTTCTCGCTCGTGGGTCAGGTGTTCTATTCGTTCTATTCATTTAGATGATTCTCCTTTTTCATATTCCGAAATATACGTTTCATTCGACTCATGTACGAAACAATAAATCGCAAGGAATACCCCATAAATTCCATAAAATTTGTGTTCGATTTTTATATTATAACAGATTTATAAATTTCTGACAAGGACTTTTCGAGTTTTTTTACTTTTCTCTTTAAGCTCTTCAAGAAATTTAATCTTAGTTGTGGTGCATATTCAAGTAAAATTCAAGAAATTACAATTTTCTTCAGTTAGTCTATCCTACATTACTACTCAAATTCGATACATCAGTAAACTGAAATTTATGGAGTATTCACAAAAAAAGTTCTTTTCCACACGAAATTTATTCATTATCACTAGTGGCTCGTATTTTGTATACGTGCTTTATTGGAAAAACGCAGAAAATACTTGTATTATATGTGAAAATATAAAAATAGTAATCAAAAATTAGATAATTCTAATTTTTATGTTGCTACAATGAGGTATTTGTGATAGACTAAATGAGTATATATTTATTTGGATTGTATGTCTTGTGTGTACAGATGTGTTTTTTGTCTTGATCAAGCAAAAGCAACCATGTACCCTACGTATCATATCCAAAAATATACAATTGTAATCGTTTTTAGTGCATGTCATATCATTATTAGAATTATACCATGGTGTCATTATTGTTATTTCGGCAGACTAAAAACTTTGCATTTATTCTATATATTATTTTAAAGGAGGAATTATTTATGACAGGATCAGAAAATCGTGGTCAATTTGCATCAAAATTGGGATTCATCTTATCGGCTGCTGGTTCAGCTGTAGGTCTTGGGAACATTTGGAAATTTCCAGGAAAAGCATACAACGGAGGTGGCGGAAGTTTTCTTTTAGTCTATATTCTGATGATTGCTTTGATCGGTACGACAGTTATGCTTGCAGAATTTGTCGTTGGACGTAAAACACAAAAAAATGCAATCGGTGCATTGCGTGAACTCAATAAAAAATATACTTGGGTCGGTGGACTCGGGATTTTGACTGGTTTCATTATTTTATGTTACTACTGCCAAGTTGGTGGTTGGACAATCCATTATATCGTCGGATATATTACTGAATCTGCAACAGTGTACGCAGATCCAACGGCATATTTCTATGATATGTTAGGGATTGGTACTACTTTCCCTATCAAGGGAGCAATTGTTTTCCCTCTCATTTTCTTGATATTGAATGCATTTATCATCAGCCGTGGGGTATCTGGCGGTATTGAAAAAGTTTCTACTATTTTAATGCCTGTACTATTCCTTTTGTTGATTGGTTTGATGATTCGTGCTTGTACATTGCCGGGGGCTTCTGAAGGTCTTGCGTATATGTTTAGCTTTGATTTTTCTAAAATGTCTGGCGAAACTTTCTTGATTGCATTGGGCCAAGCGTTCTTCTCACTTTCTTTGGGTATGGGTGTTATGATTACGTATTCTTCTTACCTAAGCAAAGACGAAAACTTGATCAGCAATACAGGAATCATTTGTGTACTTGATACTTGCGTGGCATTGTTTGCTGGTTTTATGATCATTCCAGCTGTATTTGCAACAGGCGTTGAACCTGGAGCTGGTGGCGGATTTGCGTTCATCTCTTTGGCAGCTGTATTTGAAGCTATGCCTGGTGGTACAATTTTTGCAATTTTGTTCTATTCGTTGTTGTTCTTTGCTGCGGTTACTTCTTCAATCTCTATCATGCAAGGTACAATTGCATACTTGACAGAAGAAAAAGGATGGGATAAGAAAAAAGCTTTGGGAATTATTTCCATCATCATTTTCATTGTGGGTACGCTTTATACGTTGTCACAAGGTCACATGGATATCAAAGGGATCTGGTGGAGTTTGGATGGTATTTCTTATCCTGGATTTGGCGATTTCTTGGAATTCCTTACAGACCGTTTGTTATTGCCTGTGGGTGCTCTTGCAATTACAGTCTTCGTTGGTTGGGTATGGGGCATGGACAATGCAATCAAAGAAGCAACTTCTGATGGAAAATATGCATTTTCATTGGCCTCTGTTTGGACAGTATTGTTGAAATACGTTGCACCTGCTGGTATTGCGTGTATCATCATTGGTGGAATTTTGTTTGGTATGGCGTTGTCCTAAGAGTCATTCCAATGAATTGAGCAAGTTTTAAAACACAACAAAACAAAAATAAAAACCGAGAACTTTCTATGAATTTTGATCAATTTCATAGGAGTCTCGGTTTTTTAGTTATTTGTCAAGAGTTAGGGAGTTCGAGTTTCGCCTTCGGCGGGAGGCAGTTCGGGTTTTCGCCTTCGGCGGTGAAGGAGTATTGGTTCCTTCTCGTCGAACTCGTTCGTTTTCGATTGGTAGGGGGGTCGCTCTTGATTCTAGCACCTGATATTGTTTCACGAATTGTATTTGCATTGTCTTTGAAACCAAGTTTCAAATCGATGCAAATAAGATTCGTTTCACAAATACAGGTACTAGAATCAAGTTTGAGTGCTTGCAATGATAAATTGCGAACGAGTCCGACGATTGAAACGTGGGGGATTTAGGTGGTTGGTTTGGGCTAGTTTCAAAATTAAGAGAGAAAGACCTTGATCTTTGCATAAACTAAGGCAAACATAAATAAAAGTTTTTGTTCTCAAAGCCTAGCTTCCACTTTTTTCAAAGGTATTTTGCCAAAAAGAATAAGGCATTTTATACGCTAAAGTGAACCATTATAAAGTTTTGGTCAAACTTTTTCAAAGGTGTTTGGTTGCAGTGGTCATCACTTTTCCTTCGGAAAAGCCACCTACGGTGTCCGCCCCTTCTTGGGCGGTGAGGGTTTGGACAGCGTCCACGGTCTTTCTCTTTTCTTTCACATTTTACGACAATTGCCCAGTCAATACTTCTTTCGCTTTTTCCAGTGCTTCTGGTATTTTCGTCGCATCTTTTCCGCCGGCTTGTGCCATATTCGGACGACCACCACCGCCACCGCCACAAACACCAGCCACTTCTTTGATCAACTTCCCAGCATGCACACCTTTTTTCACGACATCATCTGTCGCCATTGCAAGTAAATTCACTTTTTCTTTCGTTCCACCAATCAATACAATGACACAAGTCGGTATTTTATTTTTCAATTGGTCACCGAGTGTCCGCATATCTTCCGCATCCATTCCATCTATATGCGACACAATCACAGACACACCAGCAATGTCCACTGTATTTTTCACGATATCATCTGTCGTACCACTCACCATTTGTGCTTTCAATTTTTCAGCATCCCTGATGAATTGTTTTTGCTCCGCAAGTACTTGCTCCAAACGAGAAATAACCGCATCGTCAGTTGTTTTGAGTAATTTACAAATTTCCGTCACTGTCGCTTCTTTTTTACTATAATGAGCCAATGCCCCTTTGCCAGTCACAGCTTCCATGCGTCGTACACCCGCTGCAACACCGCTTTCCGATATGATTTTGAACGAACCGACTTGGGCAGTGTTTGCCATATGCGTACCGCCACAAAGCTCCACGCTATAGCCACCCATGTCGACCACTCTCACAGTCGCACCGTATTTTTCCCCAAAGAGAGCCATTGCCCCTTTTTTACGTGCTTCGTCAATCGTCGTTTCACTTGTTTCCACTGGATATCCAGAAAGAATGGATTCGTTGACGAGGGCTTCTACTTTTTGCAATTCCTCTTCAGTCATTGCAGTAAAATGCGTGAAGTCAAAACGCAATTTTTCTTCCGTCACAAGCGATCCAGCTTGCTCTACGTGGTCGCCAAGTACAGTTCGCAACGCTTTTTGCAATAAGTGAGTCGCTGTATGGTTTCTACCGATGTCTTTTCTTCTTGCATCATCAATCGCAAGCGTACCTTTTGCTTTCGCAGAAATGGTACCAGAGCGAACAATCCCAACGTGAGCCACTTTGCCTGCACCCACTTTGGTACAATTTGTAATATCCACAACTCCAGTATCTGTTGTGAAAGTCCCGTGGTCACCAATTTGACCACCACTTTCAGAATAAAATACGGTCTCATCGAAAAATAATGTGACTGCATCGTCATCTGTTGCTGTTTCAGAAAATGCATTCCCTTTGACTAGAACAGAGAGTGTCGCTTCGCAAACGACATTGTCGTAACCCTTGAACGTAGTTGACAATTCTTGTGGCAATTCATCGAAAATAGTCGCCTCAGTCCCCATGTACGTATCTGTACCACGGGCTGCCCTTGCACGTTCTTTTTGTTGTTGCATTTCGTTTTGGAAGCCCTCTTCATCGACTGAAAGTCCTTGTTCTTCCAAAATTTCTTTCGTCAAATCAAGCGGAAAACCGTACGTATCGTACAATCGGAAAGACACTACCCCCGACATGACAGTACTGCCTGATTGTTTCATTTCCTTAATATCATCTTCTAACACGAGCATTCCTTTGTCAAGGGTGTTATAAAATGCATTTTCCTCTAGGGATAAAATTTTCAAGATGTATTCTTGTTTTTCGCCAAGTTCTGGATATGCATCTTTACTGGCCTTGATGACTTCTTTTGAGAGTTCAGCCAAAAATTCGCCTTGAATGCCCAAAAGTTTTCCGTGTCTCGCCCCTTTTCTGAGCAAGCGACGTAGTACATATCCACGTCCCTCATTCGATGGCAATACCCCATCTGCCGTCATCATTGTGACAGAACGAATGTGATCGGTAATGACTCTGACAGAAACATCAACTTGTCCGCCTTTGCCATAAACGACATTTGCTTTTTTACAGACCCAATCACGCACTGCACGTACGGTATCGACATCAAAAATCGAGTCGACACCTTGTAGAATTGCAGCCATTCGCTCAAGCCCCATACCGGTATCGACATTTTTTTGGTCGAGTTCCGTATACGTGCCATCTGGGTGTGCATAAAATTGAGTCAACACAAGATTCCAAAATTCCATGTAGCGGTCGCAGTCGCAACCCACACCGCAAGTTGGCGAATCGCAACCGTAACTTTCTCCACGGTCGTAGTAAATTTCAGTACAAGGCCCACAAGGACCAGTGCCATGTTCCCAAAAATTATCGGCTTTGCCAAGTTTGACGATGCGATCTTTTGGAAGCCCCACGACATCTCGCCAAATATCGCCTGTTTCATCGTCTTCTTCATAGATGGTCACATACAATTTATCTACAGGCATACCCATAGTTTCTGTCACAAATTCCCATGACCAAGGCACAATTTCATTTTTGAAGTAGTCGCCAAATGAAAAATTGCCAAGCATCTCGAAAAAAGTACCGTGACGGGCTGTTTTTCCTACATTATCAATGTCACCTGTACGGATACATTTTTGGCACGTTGCCACACGAGGGGCAGGCGGTGTTTCTTGCCCTGTGAAATACGTTTTCATCGGTGCCATACCTGAATTGATCAAAAGCAAGCTTTTGTCATTTTGTGGCACAAGAGAAAAACTTGGCAAACGCATATGTTGTTTTGAATCGAAGAAAGCAAGGAATGCTTCTCTCACCTCATTGACAGATAAATTTTTCATTTTTTGAATCCTCCTTCATTATAAACTATATCCCATTAGTATATAATTTTCTTCGTTTGTTGTCAAGAAAATAGAAATTGAACTGGAATTTGTACAATATATTCTATATAAATTTCATAAATTCTTGTTTGTTTTCAGTAGGTGTTTCTTTGGGTCTGCCCAAATCGCTTCTCGATCCGATTGCACACTTCATTTCTATGAAAGAAAGTTCTTTTTTGTCCAGCACTTTTTTTAGCATATCAGACAAGAGTTCCACAGAATCAACGGTATATACAGCAGGATAGCCCACCCCTCTTGCGACTTGTTGCCAGTCAATGCCAGCGGAAATCGTCGGGGCACCGCCCACCGATTCATGTGCATGATTGTTGAGTAAAATATGCACGAGATTTTTTGGTTTTCGCTGTCCAATTAAGGCAATTCCGCCGAGGTGCATCAGCATTGCCCCGTCACCATCTAAGCAAAATATCGTCTTATTGGGACGTTGCTCCGCAAGAGATAGAGCAATCGAGGAGCTATGCCCCATAGAGCCAACAGTCAAGAAATCCATGTGATGTCCTTGGTTTTTTCTCTCACGGAGTTCGTATACTTCACGAGACGTTTTGCCCGTAGTGGCAACGATTGGATTGTCTCCGCTCCGCTCCAAAATACACTCTAATATCTCTTCTCTTGTTATCGTGAATTCATTTTCATATACGAGACTAGCTTCGTATGAAAGTGCATCTTTGCTAACGACAAGGGCAACTTGTTTGCCCTCGCCCAAGTATGTTTGCATGGTGCGTTCCATTTCTTGAAATTCAGCTTCGGTCGTCTCTTTTTTGAGATGGAACGTGGCAATCCCTGCAATTTCTAGCATATCAATCGTCACCGCACCTTGGTGGAGGTGTTGCGGTTCGTCTTTCGTATTGGGTTCCCCCCGAAAGCCCACAAGAAAGAGACACGGTATGCCATAGACTTTTTCGTGCAACAAGGAAGTTACTGGATTTATGATATTGCCAATGCCACTATTTTGGAGGTAGACCACAGGAATTTTCCCTGTTGCCAGATGGTAGCCCGCTGCAAGCCCTACGGCATTGCCCTCGTTGCTTGCAATCACATGATTTTTAGAAATTCCATACGTTTCCATCAAAAAATCACAGACCGATTTCAAGTACGAGTCAGGCACTCCTACAAAATAGTCGTACTGCTTCAAAAAATCGAGATTCATTTATATGCCTTCTTTCATTATAATGTTTTCGTACAATTGCAACAGTGCTTCTTCTGATAGACTCATTGGGTGGTTTGCGAGTCGGTCCACATTGACGGAATTGCAAATTTTTAGAAATTCAGCTTCCGTTGTAAAAATGGGTTTTTCGATTTCTAATTCTGCTAAAAATGAACGGAATCCCAAAAGACCTTTTTTGCCATTGGGAAAAACGAGCAATTCTTCCAACTCGTCCAACACTTTTTGTAAGTCAGTCGTTTTTCTTTCGACGGTATCGTCTGCAATATGTTCTATCATATACCCCCAAACTTCAGCCAAACCAAGTGATACCGAATGACCGTGGGGCAAACCAAAAGTCGTTGTCAGCCCGTAGCCCATGGCATGGGGAGCTGTCGTTTTTGTGATGGCGATGGCTTGTCCGCTGAAATTTGAGGCAATCATCATACCTTCTAAGCCTGTCATCTCATTATTCAAATACCTTTTTTCATATTGCAGTACACCACGGATTCCTTTTTTTGCGAGTTCTCTACTTTCTGCTGTGGCATATACCGACCAATACGATTCAATGGATTGGCACAACGCATCGAGCATGGTGCATTTTTTTTGATAGAGTGGCAATGAAACTAAAAATCGCGGTTCTAAAATCACGCAATCAGGCAAGGACAATTCATGGTGCAGAGAAATTTTCTCTTTGTTTTTGTATAGGACAGAAAAAGGTGTCGATTCGCTTCCGCTCCCCGAAGTCGTTGGCAACGCAATGAAGTACGTGCCGTTTTGCGGATCGGGTTTCATGAAATCGTACGGCGGTTTGAGGTGATGAAAGCATAAAATCCCTTTCGCCACGTCAATTGCAGAACCACCACCGACAGCCAGTATGCCCTCGCAATTTTCTTTTTGGAATAAAGCAATCCCTTTTTCTACTTCAGTCGTTGCTGGATTGCTTGAAAAATCAGAAAATGTGACCATTTCTATCGGCAATCCTTGTAAGAATTCTTGAAATTCTGCAAACTTTTTCGTTTTCCCTTGCACGACACATAGTTTTTTTATTTTACGCTCTGATAAGATAGAGTGAATTTTTTTATAATCATCTCTACCAGAAAGTGTGATTTGTGTTTTCATAGAATCATTCCTCCTCTGGAATCAAAGTAATGATATCTTTGATTGACATACAATACGCTTCGTCAGCTTCTTTTGCCCTGTGGTGTGTCAAGATTGATTCCGCCGTTTTTTGCATGGCTGGAAATGCACTACGAATGAGTTGATTTGCATAAATCACAATATTGACACCACGTTCTTCAAATTCTTGCTCCGTCACCGCATTGAAAGACGACGGCACAACAACGATAGGTGTCGTGGCATCCAATGCCCTGAATTTCTCTACAAATTCAAAAATTTCATTTGGTGATTTTTTTCGGCTGTGAATCATAATGCCATCTGCTCCTGCTGCAACGAAAGCTTTTGCTCGTAGCAAGGCCTCGTCCATTCCTTTTTCTAAAATCAAACTTTCTATGCGAGCAATGATCATAAACTCTCTCGTTTTTTGTGCTTTTTTTCCTGCTCGCAGTTTTGCTGAAAATTGCTCGATGGTGTCTTGTGTTTGCTCGACTTCGTCTCCGAAAAGTGAATTTTTCTTCAGCCCTGTTTTGTCCTCAATGATGATGGCAGAAACGCCCATTCTCTCAAGTGTTTTGACGGTGTATACAAAATGCTCGATTTGACCGCCTGTATCTCCGTCAAGAATGATGGGTTTCGTCGTCACTTCCATGATATCATCTATCGTCCGCATACGAGAAGAAAAGTCGACCAATTCAATATCGGGTTTCCCTTTCATCGTGGAATCACAAAGAGACGACACCCACATGCCATCAAATTGTTCCATTTTTCCATCTTGGTATACCGTGGACTGCTCTACGATCAGCCCTGTCAAACCGCTGTGGGCTTCCATCATGGTGACAAGTCGTTTCATTTCTAAGAGTTTACGCAAACGCCCTCTGCGAAAGTCTGGAATTGCCAGTTGTTGTCTCGCTAGTTTCTCAAGTTCTTCGTATTTTTCATCGACACAGTAAGGAAATTCGACCAAACTACCGCCTGACCCTTTCAAAAAAGACACGACTTCTGCACGAATTGGACTTTGGATTCCTTGTTGCCAATCGTCGCCATGGACAACGAAATCTGGACGTAGTTCTGATAATATCGATAAATAACTGAGTTCCGTTTGTTTGACCACTTTGGACACACCACGGATATTTTCAAATAAAACTTTGCGATCAGAAAATGAAATGAGCGGAAATCGTTTGTACTGTGCAACGGCTTCATCGGTCAAAAGCCCCACGACAAGCGTCCCCAAAAGAGCAGCTTTTTTTAGAATTTCAATATGTCCGCTATGCACCATATCTGTAGAAAAACACATATACACAATTTTTTCTTTCGATCGTTTCCATAGAGCAACGACGGTTTCCAAATCTTTTGGTGTATCAATTTCTTGACACAAGTCATTTTTGATATCGAGTCCTTCCAGATGGCAATGTTTCCAAACTGCATGGAACGCTTCTTCTGCGTAGCAAGTGACATTTCCTTTTTCACAAAAATCAATGATGCTATTTTGCCAAATCGTCCATTCATTTTCTAATAGTTTATAAAAAGGCTGTGCCGCCAATGCATTTTCTTTGGTATGCACAGTAACTTCACAAATCAAATCCTCGCAAAAAATAGCCTTGAAATCTTTTTCGGGCAAAGGCAAGGTACTACTGACAATCATGCAACTATTTTTATGTTCTAACGCTTTTTGTAGTACACCATACTCAAAAACGAGATCGCCGTGCAACAGCAAAATATCCCCCGCTAATTGTTCTCTGGCGGAGTATATCGAATAAATGTAATTGGTGTCATCGTATCTTTCATTCTTCACATAAGAAATTGCAAGTGACAGCGACAAATTCTCGCAATAGTCTACGATTTTTTCATGGAATTTCCCTGTCGTAATGATGACTTCTTTGATACCACCAAGTGATAACATCTGCAATTGGTGAGACAGTATCGTTTCTGTTTCGCTTAAAGGTGTGAGGCATTTTGGCAAATCGCTTGTGAGTTCGCCCATTCTCGTACCGTTTCCTGAATTTAAAATCAAAGCTTTCATATCGTCCCCTTATTTTAGTGATAAGATATTGTTGACAATGCCATCTATATTTTCACAACAATCATTTTCGATGATGATATCTGGATTTTTTGGTAGTTCAGGCGGAATGTCCACCCCGACCACATTCGTTGCTTTTGAAGAATATAGGTTTTTTTGATCTCTTTGGTGTAAAACCTCCAAATTGACTTTGACGTAGACTTCTACATAATTTTCGATGTTTTTTCGGTTCAAATCTCGGATTTCATCGAACATTGCAATGGTGCAACAAACGATCGTAAATCCCTGTCTGTAGAGCATTTCACACAAACCAGAATACTTGATTCCTAAATTTCTACGTTCTATATCGCTATAACCGACATCGAAGCCGATATAGTTTCGCATCGTATCGCCATCTAAAAAAATGACTTTTTCCGTTGATTGTTGAATTTTTTCATACAAGGCTTTTCCAATGGTCGTTTTGCCACTGCCCGACAGCCCCGTAATCCAATACACTTTATTCATACGTATTCTCCTCAAACAATATAAATCAAACAAAATTCTTATTTTTTATTTTCTTCACTTAGAATACCATAAATCACGCAAATAATCAAGCAAAATAAAAAAAGCGAGTGTTCTAAAAATAAATCGCATACAAGGTTGACAAAACGAATAAAATAAGGTATACTAACGCTTGAAATAGGAATAATTAAAGTGATAAAGGAAATAAAAATAAAATCATAGTTAAATTTCCGTGCTAGCCGGGGAGGTAGCGGCGTCCTGTACCTACAATCCGCTATAGTAGGGGTGATGTTTGCTCAAGGTTTGCCAATCGGTTGTCTGCCAGTGGAAAGTGACGTCGAGTCGTAAGTCTCATGCAATAAAAGCCTGTGAACCGTGTCAGGGTCGGAAGACAGCAGCACTAAGCAGTCTACTTTTATGTGTATTGAGGGTGCTTGCGAGGAGTCATGGCACACTGTAACGAATGGGTTGGTCTATCGACAGCAAATGCACGGATTTATATAAACTAAAATAAGTGTTCTACCGTGGAAGAAGTTCCTAAGGGGACACTATTTTTTTCCCGATTTTATCATGATTTTGCAAAAGGAGGCACTGCAATGGCATATATGGCACTATATCGGAAATACCGCCCCAATACATTTTCTTCTGTCATTGGACAAAACCATATTGTGGATACGCTGAGAAATCAAATCACGCAAAATAAAATTTCCCATGCGTATTTATTTTGCGGTACGAGAGGGACAGGAAAAACGTCTTGTGCAAAACTCTTTGCCCGTGCAATCAATTGCGAATCACGGACAGAAGACGGTGAGCCTTGCAATACGTGTGAGATGTGTCGTGATATTTTAGAGGGGCGAAGTGTCAACGTCATTGAAATTGACGCAGCGTCCAATAATAAAGTAGAAGATGTGCGAGAAATCATCGATGCCATCAAATATCCACCCACGTCGGGCAAATATAAAATTTACATCATCGATGAAGTCCATATGCTCACAGCAAGTGCCTTCAATGCCTTACTGAAAACGCTCGAAGAACCGCCAGAATATGTCATTTTCATATTGGCAACTACCGATCCCAATAAAATTCCTACGACGATTTTATCTCGTTGCCAACGTTTCGATTTTAGAAGAATCACAAGGGGAGACATACAACAAACGTTGCAAGAATATATTGAAAAAGAGTCACAAACCGTAGAAGAAGAAGCAGTGCGACTCATTGCCTACTTAGGCGATGGCTCTATGCGTGATAGTTTGAGTATACTCGACCAATGTTTGGCGGTCTATGGCGGAGCCGATTCCGTGGTCACGCACGCAAAAGTCCTCGATCTCTTAGGGGCAGTCGATACGAGTGTATTTTTTCAAACGACAGAAGCTCTCGCCAAAAAAGACAACCAAACCGCCATGCAACTCGTTGAGCAAATGATGGTTTCTGGTAGAGACATTCCCCAATTCATCAGCGAATATATCGTGCATTTGCGGAATTTTTTGTTCGTCTATTCGCTAAAGGATTCCACGAGTCTAGCAGACATTTCCAAGGAAGATTTGGCGACATTTGAAAACTTAAAATCCGTTGTTTCTATGGCGGAACTGCTCTTTTTTATCGAGCAATTTTCGACTCTACAAAGTGAAATGAAATACACGAGCAACCAACGCATTTTACTCGAAGTGGCAGTTCTCAAACTTTGTAGCCCCATCACGAAAGAAACGACTGAAGCCCTGATGGCAAGGCTTGCACAGATGGAAAGGGCAATCGAAAAAGGCATTACAGTTGCAGTCGCCCAAACAGCACCTACAACTGCCACTGCAACCGCACCAACAGCTGCACCAGAAAAGAAAAAGCGAAAACCAAAAGCGTTGTCTGAAGACAAAAAACACTTACAGGAATGCTGGCATCTCATTCGCAATGAAATCGAAAGCGGTTCAGTCAAAGGATTTTTGGAACAAACCACACTTTCTTTCAAGGAAGATGACGAGTCGATTTATTTGATTTGTGCCTACGAGGTACAAGTCGAAGCGTTGAAGCGAAATCAAGAATCCATCGTGGCATGTTTAGAAAAAGAAGTCAAAAAAGAAGTGACTTTGGAAATCACTACAAAAGAGGCATACGACAAATGGCACAACGACAATGGAATTGAGCCGTATGGAGATGGAAATGCAAAAACGACGGCTACAAACGATGAAGATTTGGAATTTGAAAGTCTGATGAGTATTGCAATTCCAGATGCAGAATATGAGGAGTGAGCCTTATCAAAAAAGAAAGACTTGCAAAAACTCATTTTTTTGGTATAATATGGTAGAATGGCAGTAGTAAGAGTCAGTAAACAATCAAAATACAATATGATATACTATAGGAGGAAATTTTTATGGCAAAAGGTGGATTCGGTGGCATGGGTGGCGGTATGAATATGCAACACCTCATGAAACAAGCACAAAAAATGCAACAACAAATGGCAGAAAAGCAAGAAGAATTTGCAGAAAAATCATGGGAAGTCACAAGTGGTGGCGGTGCAATCAAAGTGAAAATTGCAGGGAATAAAGAAATCCAAGAACTCAAACTAGACCCTGATGTGGTCGATCCTGATGATGTGGAAATGCTCGAAGATCTCGTGCTTTCTGCTGTCAATGAGGCAATTCGCCAAGTCGAAGAAGCGTACAACAATGAACTCGGCAAATTGACAGGTGGCATGGGCGGCATGGGATTCTAAGAAGCGAGGTCACTATGAATTATTATGGAACGCCAATGGCACAGCTCATTGAACAATTTGCATCTTTGCCTGGAATCGGTGGAAAATCGGCTCAGCGATTGGCTTTTCATATCATTCGCATGGAGCAAGAACAAGTCGATTTTTTCACAAATTCCATCCAAGAAGCAAAAAGAAACATGAAGTTTTGCGAGATTTGTTACAATCTCACAGAAAGTAAGACGTGTGCGATTTGTAACAATGGCAAGCGAGACCACTCCATTATTATGGTCGTGGAAGACCCTCGTGATATGGGGGCATATGAAAAAACGAAACAATACCGTGGTGTATATCATGTATTGCACGGTGTCATTTCGCCAATGACAGGAGTGGGTCCTGAAAATATCCGCATGAAAGAGTTAATGTCTCGCATGTCAGAGGAAGTCAAAGAAGTGATTTTGGCAACAAATCCAACGATAGAGGGCGAAGCGACAGCAATGTATTTGAGCAAATATATCAAGCCAATGGGCATCAAAGTGACTCGCATTGCAAACGGTGTGCCTGTTGGTGGCAATTTGGAATTTATCGATGAAGTGACGCTCTCTCGTGCCTTAGAAGATCGGCGAGAACTTTGATTTTTATTTCAAAAAGGACAAGTTTGACAAGCAAGAATGGGTATAATATTAGAAATATTGTCTAATTTATAATAATAAATAATGAAAAAACCATTGTACTCTTTTACAATTTATGTTAGAATAATACGTACTGCGTGAAAGTTTCAAGACAAAGAGGCTTTTCAATCGTAGTTTATTTTTGAATCTACAACTAAATTGTAAAATAAGTATAAGTGGCTAGGAGGGAATTGATTGAATAAGAATTGGAAGCCGATCGGGTTATACACTTTGATTTTTGTTGCAATACTCGTAATGTTAGGAGTGAATAACCAAGGGTTTTTGCTCGGTACGCAAGAGTACCAAACTACAGTAGATGAATTTACGTATGCAGACCTTGTGCAAGAATTAGACGAAGGCAACGTCAAAGAAGTGGTGGTACAAAGAAGTAAGGAAGTCAGTGATTTTGCGACTGCGGACATCACCTTGACGACAGGTCGTACAGAAACGATAAATATTTTATCGAGTTCTACATTTCAGGCAGAGTTAGACAAGTACGCTCTTACAAATCCAGATATGAAAATTAATATCATGGCGGTTGAAAAAGAAAGTTTATTTATGACACTATTGCCATCACTTTTGATGATGCTTGTGATGGTGCTTGTTTTTACGTTCTTATTTAGCAGAATGCAAGGCGGTGGCGGAAAAATGTCCTCGTTTGGCAAAAGCAAAGCGAAAATGAGTATGGACGATGAAAACAAAGTGACTTTTGACCATGTGGCAGGTTGCAACGAAGAAAAAGGCGAACTTGAAGAACTGGTCGAATTTTTACGTACACCGAAAAAATTTACTGAAATCGGGGCGAAAATTCCAAAAGGTGTTTTGCTCGTAGGACCTCCGGGGACTGGAAAAACGCTCCTTGCAAAAGCAGTAGCTGGTGAGGCGGGTGTGCCATTTTTTAGCATTTCTGGTTCTGATTTCGTGGAAATGTTCGTCGGTGTGGGGGCCTCTCGTGTGAGAGATTTGTTTGAACAAGCAAAGAAAATGTCGCCAAGTATTGTATTTATCGATGAAATTGATGCCGTGGGACGTCGCCGTGGGGCTGGTCTTGGTGGTGGTCACGATGAACGTGAACAAACGCTCAACCAACTTTTGGTGGAGATGGACGGTTTTGGTGTCAATGAAAGCGTCATCATCATTGCTGCGACAAACCGTGCCGATATCTTAGACCCTGCACTTTTGCGTCCCGGTCGTTTCGACAGACAAGTATACGTGGGTCGACCTGATGTCAAAGGACGAGAAGCCATATTGCAAGTCCATGCAAAAGACAAGAAAATTGCAAAAGAAGTCGACTTGTACGTTGTGGCACAAACAACAGGCGGATTTACAGGTGCTGACCTTGCCAATTTGCTAAATGAGGCAGCTCTTTTGAGTGCAAGAGAAAACAAAAAAGAAGTCGACATGGAAGAAATCCAAAAAGCCCTCGTTAAAATTGGTGTGGGTACGGAAAAGAAAACCCGTATCATTCCAGAAAAAGAAAAAAATATCACTGCGTACCACGAAGCGGGTCATGCCATTTTATTTGAAATTTTAAGTGAGCTTGACCCCGTGCATAGCATTTCAGTCATTCCAACAGGACGTGCTGGCGGATACACAATGCCACTCCCTGGGGAAGATAAAATGTACCTCTCAAAACTCACGATGGAGCAAGAAATCGTTTGTTTCATGGGCGGACGTGCCGCCGAGTTTATCATCATCAAAGACATTACAACAGGTGCTTCAAACGATATCCAAAGAGCCTCTTCTATGGCACGTGGTATGGTCATGCAGTACGGTATGAGTGATGTATTGGGACCAATCCAATTTGGAGAAGAAAGCCAAGAAGTCTTTATCGGACGTGACTGGGGCAGTGGACGTAATTATAGCGAGAGCGTTGCAACGACAATCGATGCTGAAGTGAAACGCATCATGGACTGGGGCTATGCCGAAGCAATTCGTCTGCTCAAAGAAAATATGGAAGTACTACATGCAACAGCAAAAATGCTTGTACTCAAAGAAAAAATCACTGGTGAAGAATTTAGAGATTTATTTGATGAAGAAAAACGTGCAGAAATGCTCGGCATTGCAGAAGAAGAAGCAGAGAAAAAAACAAAGGCACTCGAAGAAATTGCAGCTCTTGAGGGCAAACAAGAAAAAGTCAAAATCGTTGAACTTTCAAAAAGTTCAGATTCAGAAAAGAAATTGGTCGAAGACTTATTCAGCAAACTTGAGGAAACAGAGAAAAAACTCGGAGATATGGCAGAACAATTAAGCTCTATTCAAGAAAGTAAAGAGCCGACTGCATCTATAGAAGAGGACGACGAAAACAACGAATAAGGAGGAATCAACATGGCAGATTTATCGAGCATCGTAAAAGGTATGACACTAGAAATGGAATACAAAGTAACATCAAACGACACAGCGAGTAAATTCGGGAATGAAAGAGTGCCTGTATTTGCATCTCCACGCTTGTTGGCTTGGTTGGAAGGGACTTGTATCCAAACAGTCAAACCATCTCTACCAGCAGAAATGGATACCGTTGGCACAACGTTTGAATTCAAACATCTTGCAGCAACACCAGTGGGTATGAAAGTCACTGTGAAAGCAGAATTGATTGAAGTTGAAGGCAAAATGCTCACTTTCAAAGTGAAAGCGTACGATGAAAAAGATAAAATCTGTGAGGGGACACACGGGCGTGCCATCATTGATTTGAAAAAATTCTTGAGTCGTGTAGAAGAAAAAGCGAAAAAATAATGCATTGCAATAATACATTGCAATGAAAAACACCTTATGATGTGTACCAATCATCATAAGGTGTTTTTTTGTTTCCGTTTTATTTTTTGATTTCTTTATTGGCTTGCAAGGCCATTTTTTCACGAAATGTTTTCTTCTTCTTATCTTCCAAATTCATTCCAGAAATTTTCACAATAAAAATACCCGCCAATTCCACTTTGACATTTTTTTTCACCGTCAAGACATCGTATACATTTTTTTCGCACATCAACGTCACGACTTGTGGCCCCACTTTGGCACGCACAAGACACATTTTCCGCATACGAGCCATAGGTGATAATTGTTCAAATGCCCCTTTCGGCAAGCTTTGTTCCGTTGGTTTTTCGTACTGTTTGTCGATTACAAAAATTTGTGTGGTGACACGATTGGCATCGATAAAATCTTGCGTTTCTATCATTTTCCGCATCGCCTTTTTGTTGAAATAAATCATTGCAGCAATCCCTGCCGCCACGAGTACAATTACAATAATCAATACATCTGAAAAGTTCACTTTATATTTCCTCCTTCGATTCGCAGTCCAACTGTAACCATTTTTTAGATGGACTTTTTTTATACTCTTATTATTTTACCACTTTTTTACCGATTAGGGAAGTAAAATTTTATTTTTATTTGCTTTTTTTTTCGATATTGTGTATACTAGTAGAAGTGGGTATACTTTACAGTAATGAATACAGTATACAAAATACAATATGTGACATAGTGGAGGTATTTTATGCATGATCAAATTTTTATGTTGACAACGATTTTCGGGAGTATTGCTGTCGTTTTGAATTTCCTTTTTGCTTTTGTGGTCATCTTTTTTGAAAGGCGGAATCCTTCTGGCACATGGGCGTGGTTGTTGGTATTATTCTTCCTACCAATCATTGGATTTTTCGTTTATTTACTCATTGGGCAACAAGGCAATAAAGAAAAGATGTTTCGTGAAAAAGGCGAATTCGATGCGAAATTTTACAATTCTTTTTTGCTCAACGATCACGAAGTGAATAATGAAAAACTGCAACAACAAAAGAAGATTGTCGAAGGTGGCGGACGTGTCATAAATGAGCAACACTTAACTGATCTTGCATATTTGCATCTCAATTCAGGGAATTTCATGACGTACAACAACGACATCACAATGTATAGCGATGGAAATGATAAATTCGGAAATCTACTCAAGGACATTGAAAATGCGAAAACGTTCGTCCATTTGCAATATTATATTTGGAGAAATGATGACCTCGGCAAAAAACTCGTTGCAGCCATGGCGAAAAAAGCTGCAGAAGGCGTTGAGGTGCGACTCAATTATGATGGTATGGGGAATCCGCATTTGCCAAAAGATTTCTTCACTGCTTTTCATGCAGCTGGCGGACAAACCGTTGCCTTTTTGCCACCACTCGTTGCCCGTGTGAATTACAGAAACCATAGAAAGCTTGCCATCATTGACGGAGAAATCGGCTACATCGGCGGATTCAACGTGGGAGATGAATATTTAGGACGTGTCAAGAGGTATGGCAATTGGCGAGATCTGCATTTCCGTGTGACAGGCGATGCCGTCGACCAGATGCAAATTCGCTTCACCATGGACTGGAATTTTTCTATCAAAGAGGAATCGAAAAAAATCCCTCTTGAGACGAAATACTTCCCGAAAAGAGAACAGTTTGACGGCGTAAAAATGCAAATCGTCTCAAGTGGCCCAGACACGAAGTATAGAAATATCCGTAACGGCTACGACAAAATGATTACGGAAGCCGAAAATCACGTTTACTTGGTGACACCGTATTTCGTTCCAGACGATGGTATTTTTGAAAATTTACGAGTTGCTGCCCTTTCAGGAATCGATGTGCGAATCATCATTCCGGGCAATCCAGACCACCCATTTGTCTACTGGTCGAGTTTGTCTTATCTTGGGGAATTGCTAGATGCTGGTGTGCGTTGTTTTCAGTATACCAATGGATTTATCCATGCAAAAGTACTTTCGATTGATGGAACTGTTTCTTCTGTTGGGACTGCCAATATGGATATCCGTAGTTTTGATGTCAATTTTGAAGTCAACAGTTTCGTATATGACACGAAAATCGCAAAACAAGTAGAAGACCAATTTTTAAAAGATTTACAGGATTGTGAGGAACTCACATTGCAATGGTACGAAAACCGCTCTTTGCTATTTAGAATGAAAGAATCAATTTCCAGATTAATTTCACCGATGCTATAAACGAAAAGGAGGCAATTCCATTGACAACGACCATTCAAGAAGTATATGAACTCACTTGCGACATTTCTTCTTCACAAGTAGATGCACAACGGGTACTTTCGCCTTGTGCCTTGCTCAATTTCATGCAAGAAGCCGCTTGGAAGCACTCATGCTCTGCCGATTACGATGCCGAACGATTAGAAACCGAATCATCAGCTTGGGTCGTTTTGCAATGGCATATTAAAATCCTCGACGCACCAAAATTATGGGAAACAGTTGCAGTAAAAACATGGTGTCCGAAACGAAAAAAGATGCAAACGACACGTAGTTTCGCTGTAGAAAGCAACGGTGTAGAATGCATACAAGCCAATTCCGTATGGGTTTTTTTCGACACAGAAAAACGTGCACCGAAAAAAATAGATGACGAACTCGCAAACCATTACGAATGCAACAAGCCGATGCCATTTCCAGAACCACGCATATTCAAAGTCGATGGCACAGCAGACGAAGCCCACAAGCATACAACGAGGGCATACCAAGTAATGCGGAGTGATATGGACACGAATGGCCACGTCAATAATGTGAAGTATTTGGAATGGATTTTGAACGATGTGCCAGATGAGATTTACGACAATAATGTACTGTCGGAAATGAAAATTGTCTATCGGAAGGAATGTCAAAGAGGCGATTTGTTGTCTTTGCAAACGTTTGTCGATGGGAATGTGGTCACTTCCCATATTTACCATAGTGATGGGCATAAGGTCACTGAATTTTCAACGATTTGGGTGCCAAAAAATTAAAAATGAGATGGCATAACGGCGGTTCGGCTTGGGTATATCAACTACCTTTGCCAACCGCCTTTTGGGACTATAAGATATTGCGATAGTCCTTTTGCCGATAAATTATAATTCGTTTGTTACGCTTTTGTCTTGTAAGTACTTTTCTTTTGTTGCGAGTCCGCCACGTATGTGCCGTTGGGCTTTGTTGACTTCTAGGACTTTGCGGACGGAATGGGCGAGATCGGGGTCAAGACGTGTGACACGGTCGGTGATGTCTTTGTGTACTGTGGACTTTGAAATCCCGAACTTCTTCGCCGTCTCTCGTACTGTCGCATTGCTCCCAATCATGAACTTTGCCACCTCGACTGCTCTTTCTTCGATATATGTTTTCAAGGTATGCAACTCCTTATATAGTGCTTATTTAAGGATATGCAGTCTTAATTTGATTTATGACATATTCTAAATTGCAATGACTCGCACGACTTTCCCAATCTCATTTGCATATTTAATCACGCTTTTTGTCCCTTTCGACTTTCCATCCCAAAATGCAAGGACTTCATCTGCAAATTCAACGATTTCTTTATTTCTGATAATTGCTCCACCTTTTCCATATTTTTTATATTCTGGTCGGATAATACATTTTGATAATCTTTTCTTGTCTGCATACGCTTCTGCTAAGGTGTCAATGCCTTTTGCTCCGCCTGAAACAATCATTCTAACATCTTCTGAAACGTATTGTGATAAATCAATATTTGTGATACCTCTTGAACCGATAATTGCTAGTTTCATAAAATTACCCTCCTCTTAAAATACACCCAATAGTACCTTTACATTTACTAGTCTAACATAAAGATTCGATTAGTACAAGTAAAGGTACTATTTCTGTACAGACTAACTCTATAATGAAATTATCAGTGTTTAGCAAAAACATAAAATTGTAGAGAATGGTGGAATATCATGAAATTAAATCAAGCAATCAGCCAACGAGTAACCGACATATTATCTGAACGAAATTTAACACAATACCAACTATTTAAAATCAGCGGGGTACCTCGTTCTACAATTAGCAATATTGTGAACTGTTCATACGATTCTATAAAATTGCGAATCATTCACGAAATATGTATGGGGCTTGGAATCAGTGTGACAGATTTTTTTACTTCATCTTTATTTGATGTTGATAATTTAGACGATTGATAGGTGTAAAATGTATAAGAATAAAAATGATGACGGTACGCTGAATATTTCAGGCAAAAAAATAAAGGAACTACGGAAAAAGTTAGTTCCCAAAACTTCTCAACGCCTTTTGGCAGAAAAATTGCAATTGCAAGGCGTTGATTTAGATAAGAATGCAATACAAAAAATTGAAGCAGGGCAACGCTTTGTAACGGATATTGAGTTACTCGCTTTTGCCGATGTCTTTTCTGTTTCGGTTGATCAGCTGTTACGGTAACTCACGGATTTTACACTTCAACTATTTGCACGACTTTCCCGATCTCATTTGCGTATGCAATCACACTTTTTGTCCCTTTCGATTTCCCGTCCCAAAATGCAAGCACTTCATCTGCAAAATCAACAATTTCCTTATTTCTTATAATCGCTCCCCCTTTTCCATATTTTTTATATTCCGGTCTGATAATACATTTCGATAATCTTTTCTTGTCTGCGTACGCTTCTGCTAAGGTGTCAATGCCTTTTGCTCCGCCTGATACAATCATTCTAACATCTTCTGAAACGTATTGTGATAAATCAATGTTTGTGATACCTCTTGAACCGATAATTGCTAGTTTCATAAAAACCTCCTCATTTTGCCTTCTATATATTATACTATTTTACACTCGTAAAATCAAGTGTAAAATTAACATGTATAAAACACATCTATCTATTTGTATAATATACATGAGGTGATATGAAATGTTTGAAGTTAAAAAACCAGAATATGTAAATAAAACATTTAGATTAGAAAAAACATTAGTTGAACGATTGAGTAAATACGCAACGGAAACCGATGTCTCTTTAAATTCATTGGTAGCCCAATGTTGTGAATATGCCTTGTCAACTTTAAAAGATAATGGAACAAATGATGAAAGGCTCTAACTATGAATAAAGAAAAACATTTGTCACTTAGAATCAATTCTGAAGTACTAAAAAAATTTAGATATATCTGTTCCTATGAAGGCAGATCCGCAAATAGTCAACTTCTCATTTTTATCAGAGATGCCATTATCAAATTTGAAAAAGAACACGGAGAAATTGATATACACAAAGAATCATAATATGTACTTGAGATGGTGACGATATGGAACAAAAGTTAAGACGTGATAAAGATATGGGATCAAACCTAAAAAAATTAAGAGAGAATTATAATATTTCTCAAGAAAAATTGTGTGCATTGTTGCAGTTAGAAGGCTGTGATATCGGTAGAAGCACATATGCAAAATATGAGAATTGCGAGTTAAATATCCGCATTAGCGTGATTATTAAATTGAAAAAAATTTATAATTGTCGTTATGACGATTTTTTCGATGGATTAGAAGATTGATAGGTATAATCATGGATCAAAAAAAAGAAATTAATATAGAAATTGGTGCTAGGGTGAAATATTATAGAGAACAATCTAACTTTACTCAATTGGAGACTGCGAATATCAGAATGATCCTCAACTATATTGTTTTCATTTGAATCATAGTTAAAAAGCTTTATTTTATCTTTTAAATCCAATATAAACTGTTTGGATTCTGTAGTCGACATCATTTTGTTTTCATTGTTTTTTTGTTCATAATCGTTCTGTGATAAAAACTGTCTAAGGAATGAGCTATCTTTGCCTAGAGCTTGTAATAAAATATCTTTAGTTATTTTTTCTTTTATCAATTTTTTGGAAGTAACATACTTGTGCATCTTATTAAACATAAATTGATCGAGTATCTGCTTTCTATAATGCAATTTTACAATCCCTAAAATACAGGACTTTCATAAGTAAAGTGTAGAAATAGTCTATGAATAAACGACTTTTCTACACTTTTTTATACATCGTTTCACTTTGAATTGCATTGTCCAAATTATCTTGAATGATCTCGCCATCACTATCAACTAACGGAATATTAACTTCCTGAACATCCGGAAGATTTGTGAACAAAGTACCTTTCACAACTTCCCCATCTGCCTTATGAGCCGTATATCCACTCAGTAAATTTTCCGCTTTCACCGTATCAGCCGATAAATCAATCAAAGTTTTATTGCCGCACACCACTTTATTAACAGCCATTCAATCACCCTGCAATCGTAATCGTAATACCTCCAGCAGCATTTTCATTTTCGATATATGGAATGGCTGCTACAGTTACTTGTGATAAATAATCGGCATCTTCATCTGGCAGAACCACTTGCTCAACCAAAGATGGTGTAACAGTTTTTGCACACACCGTTACATCTCCAGATGCATCGCAAGTTCCTTCCACACCGAATAACACGATGCCTTGTTTGATGTTGTTTGGTACCAATTTTGCTTTTTCTACCTCATCAAGGGCTACTTTCCCTCCACCATCATGATATCCTTGTGCGATGGCAACTTCTCCGTCCACCGTTGCAATTGTTTCACTTACGGCACCGTTATTTGGCATCGTACCATTTAGTTTTGCTCCTCTTGCATATGCCGACTTCCCGTTTAGAATTTCTGAAACTGTCGCTGTACCGTCTGTAGAATCCACATCAAATGTACAAGTACCCACAACAGATTCGCCTGCTTTATCATGAGCGGTCACACCACTCAACAACTTGTCTGCTGTAACTGAGTCACCAGTCAAGTCAAACATTGTTTCTCCACCGTAAATAAATTTATTAACTCCCATATTTTACATCTCCTTTGCAATATGCACTGTGTTCCCACCTGAATTGTTTTGTGTCACGGAGTAAGGAATTTCTGCCACCACAACGTCTTGCGTCAGTAATTTATTACTCGTGTTTAGAATAGGCGTGCGGAAAGCCTGAGGAATCACTTCATACGAGCCGTCATAGGTTTCGTATGAGGTTGACGAACCTCCCTCTTTTTGTGCTGTTTGTATATAAGAAACTTTTCCTGCTACGCAAATTGTATAACCCATGATTACACCCCTCTATCCATTTCGTTCCTACTTTTAATTGGTAGTTTGTGTACTTCTGTCATGATACGCTCCGCTGAGCCATTACCGCCCAATTTTCGATACGGTTTATACAAGTAATCGTGGAGGTTCTCGTATTCGTCTGATGTAATCCACCCCCTTTCGAGGTATACCATACCAAGACATACGATTCGGTCGTGACCTAAACCGATAAGCATTTTATTTTTACCACTTTTTGCCTCGGTTCTCTGCATTACGTATGCCCAAAAACCAGAAGACGCTATGACTGAACACACTACCGTAACGGTTATTTGCATCCATGATTCCATTTATTCTGCCTCCCTTACAATGAGTTTTTTGTGTTGAATGCTGATTTGCTTATTGAACAACTCCTCGTACAACACAAGTAGATTGCGACGTTGCTGTTTACTTAACAACTTATAGAAACTACCCATCCAACCTTTGAACATATTTTCTACATTGTCGTATGCAACCTCACCATCTTTTACTTTTCGCCCTAACTTTTTTAATTTTCTCCGCATTGCTGTTACTCGTTTTGGATTGATTCGCTTTACAATTTTGCCTGTATTTGTCAACGTATATTTCACTTGCAAATATTTATACGTATCACTTAATTTCGCAATCCGTGTTTTCTTTGTGTTGATATGCAAACCCAAAGAATCCGAAATTTCACAAATATGATATAACAAATCTGTCAATTCCTCTTTCGATGGACTAATAATATACCAGTCGTCCATATACCGTCCGTAAAATTTTTGACTACGAACGTACTTCACATACGTATCGATTTGGTGTGGATAATAAATACCGATTACTTGGGCTAGTTGGTCGCCGATGTGAATCGATTTGTCCATATATTTTTCACCAGTCAATTCTTTTTCAGGTATACTTCGGTACTGAATTTTATCAAATAAACTATGTAAACAATTCTCGTACTCATCATCAGTCATATATGACACATCCATGCGAAACCCATCAAATATCAAATCCAACAACCACTCCAAATATGAATCGTCTTGAAATAAAGACAATAGTTGTTGTTTCGCAATTGAATGGATTACATTATCGTAAAATTTAGAAAAATCACCGAATAATATATACCCATCATTGCCATGTTGGCGGTAATATCTGTACAAATGTGTCTCAAATCGTTTGCGTGAATGGGTCACACCTCTATTTTTTACGGATGCCCCATTATCATAAATGATTTTCTTTTGGATTACAGGCAATAATACCTCGTCGCATAAAGCGTGACGAACAATCCTATCTTTTGTAGATAAACTTGTAATAGGGCGAGTTTTACCCCTTTCCGATAAATAAAACTCGCCCACCGCACCATTTGTTAAAGTACGGTTTTGCAATTCACTTTGTATTTCAAAGATATTCCTTAAATAATTCAACATGAATTTTTGTGTGCTTTCTTTCCATTTACTTCCCTTGATAGATGCAATATACGCTCGATATAGCACATTCGCATCGCCAAGAACTTCCTCGTACATCATAATATTCACCTTTATAGTAATCATTACCGTAGTAAATTACATAAGCTTTCTTTTTTATCTTTATGAAAGGATAACCGCTCCTTTTCTGTTGGTTAGGCAGAAAATCTGGACGAACCCCATTCGTGTTGTTCGCACTGTTGTAGTTCGCATTGCCGTTGTTGTTCACATTAGCGAAATTCGTCGATGACACAATTCAGCAGTTACCCTATATGTTTTTCAATCGATTGTCTCGTTGTCGCCACTTTTTAATTAAGCGGATTTCTTTGTCAATCGCCAAAATACAAGGACGATACACGTTGACATCCACATTAAAAATATCAACCACTCTCTGTAACTCATTTAGGAGCTGTTCGCAGTTGACAATTGCTGTGGTTTGATACTCTCGCCTACGCTCGTATTCTACAAGGGAAGTTGGATAAATGGAATTGGCTGCCCGTACATTATTTGTGAGTAATGAGGCAATTGTCGATATCCTTTGTTTTGCAGTATGCATCAAGTAACGATACGTTTCAAAATCTTCCTTATTGTCTTGTCCAGTTGCGTATCGCACCCGTACCAATTGGTCGATGTCTTTCACACCGAAGCTACGTTGCATCAATGTGATTAATTGGTCATGCAATTCCAACGAATATACAATCGCCTCCAAACGTGATTCGTTTCTCTTACTCACAACCACGCTCATGTGTAGGATTCCCCTGTGATTTCTGTAAATTCTCCTTCGGTGATCCAACCCATTTTGACGGCATTACGCACTCGTTCTTCATTCCATAACTTCGTGATATACCAAGTTTTCACTTTTTCATATTGTGACATTGTGTTCGCCTCCTTTATAATTCGATTCCTGCCATCATTGCGATGTATTCGATGTCTGATTGTGTTTTATTTTTCGCTCGTTCCGCCTCTGTAACCTCTCTCAGTACAAACCACCAAGCATCACCGTCCTTCGTTACCTGAACCAACTCCATGTGTTCATGTAGTTCTTCGGTGTTGGTTGTTTGATTTTGGATGCTGACTGGTGAGCAATTGTATTTGAAATCAGCTTCTGTTAGTTCGGTGTGTGAAATGAAGTTGTTACCATTCAATTCCAAATCTTTCAATATTTTACCGTCAGCTAAGACGATAGTGTATAGTTCATTTTCCATGTTATAACCCCCTCTAAATAATAAATATGTAAGGGGCACAAGGCCCCTAGATTTCAATTAACCAACGGCAAATACTGGACGAACCCCATTCGTGTAGCTCGCACTGGAGTAGTCCGCATAGCCGTTGAAGGCCACAAAAGCGAAAAGCGTCGATGACACAACGTCTCGTAACCAGCAACTTTTAGATGAATCAAAGCTATATTTCGGACACACTTGGAATAATGCCAATTGTGTTTTGGAATATTCAATTATTTGATTGGTGTAACCAGTCGATGACCCGTCATTATACGCACTACTAAATTGCGTATGGCCGTACATCATAATTTCACTAGGCAATGCCAACGTCACATCGTAGGAAGACCTTCCCGATGGGCGACCGTCAGTTACTGCATTACACAAATACTCTTTATGCGACACGATGGAGTCTGGAAAAGCCGAATTTGCCAAAGTTTTTGCATTTTCCAAATTGGTTTGGTGCATCACTGAGTTGTAGTACCCACCAACCGTAGTACTGGAGTTATTCATTTTTGCTGTATACAACGATTTATCAGGCATGATGACTACATGATGTTTGGCACCAATGCCATACTGGTTATACCAATAATTCATATCTACAATTCGCCAAATGCTACCACCAATATCCCAATAATCACCAAGAAATAGACCGCTGAAAGTTCCATTTTGAATTGCTTCTTTCTGTTCAGTAGTGAATACCCCACCAAGATTTTTTCCTCGAAACATCACTCGGCGTTGCTCTGGTGACAAGAAAGAATCCATCAATCCGTAGAGCATTTGGTTGGCAGAGACGTATTGATTGCCATCATTTGTGCCGACCAATAATTTATCTGCATCACCAAACGCTGTCATCTCTGTCATTGTAGAGAAATCGACTGCTCCTCTTAAATCTGACTCGTCTATTAAGTTATATAGAGACAATGCCAAATCAGATGCCGTCATATTTTTTTGTCCAGCTGACCCTTGGAATAGAAACATATCTGTTGCATCGACATCCCACTCGACGTCATCAGGTTTTGTAAGGTGGAACATTGCACTGAAAAATTCATGCACGGTGATGGAACGGTTGCCATCTTCTGTGGATACTAACATTTGATTGCCCAAAGCTGTCGATTGTGTAGCTGTCAATTTTGTCAAATCCGCAAATGCCATGAACTCATCAGTGGTCATTAATTTCAGCAATGAGTGAATCAAATCGTTCGCAGTAATGCTTTTCAATCCCTCCGCCGTTTTCAATGCGAAATTATTTGTGGCACCTACGCTGTTTGTTTCAGTTTTCGCAAATAGTGCATTCATCATACTATCATAAGAGACAGAGCAGTTGACACCATTAACATCCGTCAAGAATAGACCGTCGCCAGCAATGTTAGTCACCTCATTCAAATCTTTCAATTTCAAACCGCTTGTAAACTCTTGTCCTGTCAGCAATTGAATTAAAGCGTTTGCCAACAATTGGGCAGTAATGGTTTTTGTTCCATTCTCCCCATCAATTAAAAGTACGTCGTTCAAAGCCAAATCCTGAACGAGTTCATAATCTTTGATTTTCATTCTTTTTCCTCCTTTATTTGATTACAAATATAATACTTGACTCGATTGATCTACCTAAATTGTCGGTGATAACATCTCCTGTGTCGTCACTTACATTTTGGTAGACACTAAATTCACTAGACAAGTCATTCGTAAATTTCTCTAACACTTCTGTTCGACTACGTAGTTCCAATAACTGATTTGCGATGTTTGTCGCTACATTTCCATCTAGGGTAACATTCAGGTTGGCAAACCACGTATCGAAAGTCGCCTGATTGGTATTCTTAAAATCAACCATCTCTTGCGTGTTGTTATTTCGATACTCTGTAAACCACGTTTGCCAATCATTTTCCCAATTGACTCTTTGGGTACTCATTTCAGACGTTTGACTTTCGTACCAATCAAGCCAATCTTGTGACCATTTTGAATAATCCGCTTCCATTGTGTCTGTTTTATCGCCAAACCATGTAGACCATTGTTCTTTCCAAAATTCATTTGTGGCAGTCATATCATCAGTTTGACGTTCGTACCAATCGTCCCATTGGTTAATCCATGCAACGTAAGCATCTTGAATTTCTTCTGTTTTATCAGCAAACCATGTAGACCACTGGTTTTTCCAAAATTCATTTGTGGCGGTCACTTAGTTGCTACTGAGCAGTTTTGTG
>JAWXUZ010000177.1:0-2656 GCA_044425835.1 Bacillota bacterium
TGTTTATATCGGTTCGTCGTGGAAAGACATCACTTACAAAAATGATGAAGATCTTGAAAAAACAATCTGCATGCGAATTGGCTATGAAATAACAGAGCGAAGCATTGATAAACATGGTCAAATTCTTTTGTTGCCTGATATCCAAACAGATACGTGGTGGACAAACTTAGGCGTTTCTGATGATGAAGTAATTGCTTTGTATCATGCCCACGGAGAATCGGAACAATACCATAGCGAAATAAAAACTGATATGGATGTAGAACGTCTTCCATCTAGAAAATTTGAAACAAATGAGTTGGTGCTAGAACTCACCATTATTGCATACAACATCTTGAGAATGATAGGTCAAGCATCGCTAAAGAGCAAAAAGGCACCAAAGACAAAACATCCCGTGAAGCGTCGTCGCTTACGCACTGTCATTGGCAATCTGATTTTAATTGCTGGTCACGTCACCACGCATGCACGTAAAGTGATTCTTGCACTTGGTTGTAGTAATATTTGGAGATATACATTTATGGAACTTTATCGAAAGTTTTCGTTCGCATAAGGGAAAAAATAATAACTGCAAAAAAATCGGAGGCTTATTTGGTGACGGCAATTTTAGGAATCTGTATCGTAATAATCGATATTTTGAAATAAATAACCAGGTATAGCACCATTTTGTCACAATAAACACTCTACAAAACTATTTTTTATTTATTGCCATTATCCATCTGTGAAATTCACGGATTCAGGAACTATAAAAATAGACAACTTATATCAATTTGTAAAATATACAATGAAATAGTTGATTTTTATGAATATTAATGTATAATATAAATATAGTACTATTTATACCACAAGGTAAGCTTTCGGAAATTGGCGAAGCCAACCGCAAAGTCTTAGGTATGAAGTCCTAGCAAAAACGTTGACAAACGAAGGAGGAAATTCATATGAAAAATTTATACAAAATACTGGATTTATCGAAAGAAGACATCATGGCAATCTTAGATACCGCAGACAAACTGAAATTTGAACGCAAAAATAACATCCCACATAAAATACTAGAAGGAAAAAGCATCGGCATGATTTTTGAGAAATCCTCCACGAGAACTAGAGTTTCCTTTGAAGTCGGCATTGCCGAACTCGGTGCGACTCCCTTATTTTTATCGAGTGCCGATTTGCAAATTGGCAGAGGTGAACCAATCGAGGACACTGCCAGAGTATTGGCACGTTACCTCCACGGCATTATGATTCGTACATTTGAGCAAGAAAAAGTCGAAAAATTAGGTGATTATTCGGGATTGCCTATCATCAATGGCTTGACGGATTTTTCCCATCCTTGTCAAGTATTGGCAGATTTAATGACCATCAAAGAATTCAAAAAAGACTTTGACGGACTGAAACTTTGCTACATTGGTGATGGCAATAACATGTGTAACAGTTTGGTTGTTGGGGCATTGAAGGTCGGTATGCAAGTCGACATTGCGTGTCCAGAGGGCTACACACCAGACCCATTGGTTTTGGAATTTGCCAAAAACTACCCTTTTGCAATGTACACCGACCCAAAAGAAGCAGTCAAAAATGCCGATGTCATCATCACCGATGTATGGACGAGTATGGGGCAAGAAGATGAAACAGAAAAAAGAAAACAAGCCTTTGCTGGTTACATCTTGACGATGGAATTGCTGAACGCTTGCAATGACGATTATATGGTGTTGCATTGTTTGCCTGCACATCGTGAAGAAGAAATTTCAACCGAAGTATTTGAAGCCAACGCAAAGTATATTTTTGAAGAAGCAGAAAATCGTTTGCACGCACAAAAAGCAGTCATGGCAATGATTTTTTAAGATTGATCCATAAACAAAAATACCGACACCAAAAGTCAAATTCGTTTGGATTCTCACTTTTGAGAATCGGTATTTTTTATGTGATTTCACTTTAAATCCATCGTTTTTACACAACACAAATTACTCACTAATAAGCAAACTTTACACTTGTACAACTACAATTTCATACGATAAATTCGTGCTACCACTGATAAAATCCATTAGAGTTGCCACTTCCTCATCTGACAATTGGTTATCTAAAATAGAGATACTGACTTGAATTTCCGACTTTTCATTGTCCACAATGATTTCCGTATGTTCTACTTGTTCCATAGAGTCGATAGTCTCACAAACAGAGAGTCGCCACATATCTTCCATCGAATTATCCGATTGCGAGTCGCTTGCAATAAATTCTTCACGGACGGTTTCCTTATTTTCTGCGAGAGCTGTGGCAGTGCCATCTGCAGAACAACCTGTCGACAAAATACCCAAACAAAAACCTAAAATGCAAATTCTTCTTTTCATGTTCATTCCCTTTCTCTCCGCTCCCTAAATCATTTTTGTAAGTGATGTCTTTCCACGACGAACCGACATAAACATCTTTTCCTTCACGGGAATGACGAATGTCTTTACAGCATTCTTTTGCGAGTGAAATCCAATCATCTTTGCTTTCAGATCTCCGATGATTTCGTTTTATGATAAACCAAGAGTCATTTTCAATCAAAATACCGATATTTTTAGCTGCATCATTGCCAGAATCAAGACGTATCAGCAAAGGGGCATCTGTTAATTGATGACATAATTTTAATGTTTTTTCAGAAATTCTGGAGTATGATTTTGAGAATGTT
>JAWXUZ010000178.1:0-2614 GCA_044425835.1 Bacillota bacterium
GGCTCGCTGAGTGGATTGCTCGAAGCCAGCCCAAAAGAAATTGCAAGTGTAGATGGGATTTCTGTCAATATCGGAATTTTATTGACGTTGCAACGTGAATTGAACAAACGCTATATCGAGGAAAAAACGAAATCCAAAGACAAATTGACTTCTATCGATGCGTTAAAGGACTACTGCATCAATTTATTATCACACCAGACGAATGAGTGTTTTTATGTGATTTGCTTTGACAACCGTCGCAATATATTGACAACGCAAAAAATTGCAGAAGGCACAAATTTTGCTACCGCAGTACCGCCGAAAAAAATTCTGGAAACGGTACTTCTGCACAAGGCAGTTTCTGTTGTATTTGCACATAACCACCCCGGTGGATCTTGTCGACCGAGCGTTGAAGACATCGAATTGACAGTGAAACTCGTGCAGATGCTGACACCGATTGATGTTGACATTATCGATCATATTGTCGTAGGTGCGGCAAGAGATGCATTCAGCTTTGTCGAAAATAATTTGATTCAAAAATAGAAGGAAATTTAATAATCTTTCAACATGCAAATATACTATAAGATACAACATATATAATTTGGAGGAATTCATATGAAAAAAAGACTGACACGTTCCAAAAACAATGCCATGGTTGCCGGTGTTTGTTCCGGTATCGCAGAATATTTTGACCTAGACCCTACAATCATTCGACTTGCTTGGGTGCTATTTTCCTTTTTTGGAGGCAGTGGCTTGCTTGTGTATTTGCTTTGTGCATTTATCGTTCCGTCAGAATAAAATCAACTATAGTTTATGCTCTTAAGAAAGGAGTTTCATACCCATGTCAGAAGAAAAAAAACGAATTTTTAGTGGAATGCAACCGTCAGGACTCATCACTTTAGGAAATTACTTGGGGGCATTGAAAAACTGGACGACACTACAAGACGATTACGACTGTATGTATTGTATCGTTGATATGCATGCAATTACGGTACGACAAGAGCCGGCAGCACTGAGGAAACAATCGAGAGAGTTGCTCACGCAATTTCTAGCCGTTGGACTCGATCCGACAAAAAATACCATATACTACCAATCTCATGTATCTGGACATGCGGAGCTTAGTTGGATTCTCAATTGTTATACGTATATGGGCGAACTCAATCGCATGACGCAATTCAAAGACAAATCACAAAAACATAACGATAATATCAATGCTGGTTTGTATACGTATCCAGTACTGATGGCATCAGATATTTTGCTTTACCAAACAGACCTTGTGCCAGTAGGAGAGGATCAACGACAACATTTGGAGTTGACACGTGATATTGCTGTGCGTTTCAATAGTACCTATAGTGATACGTTCAAAGTGCCAGAGGGCTATATCCCAAAAATTGGGGCGAAAATTATGGCGTTGCAAGACCCTACACGCAAAATGTCAAAATCCGATGAAAACAAAAATAACACGATTGCTTTACTCGATGATCCAGCAGTCATTATGAATAAAATCAAACGTTCTGTGACTGATTCAGATAATGAAGTGCGTTATGGTGCGGACAAACCTGGTGTTTCTAACTTGCTTTCTATTTACTGTGCAGTGACAGGGAAAACGATGGACGAGTCAGTTAAAGAATTTCAAAATGCGGGCTATGGCACTTTCAAAACTGCTGTTGGCGAAGCTGTCGTTGCGAATGTAGAACCCGTACAGAAAAAAGTGCGTGAACTCGAAAAAAACAAAGATTACCTCGACCAGATTATAAAAGATGGTGCCGACCAAGCGAATCGCATTGCATATAAAACGTTGGCGAAAGTACAGAAAAAAGTTGGGTTTCCTTCGAAAATTAGATAACAAAAGGAAAGTGTTGCGTAGTGTGATCGACTATACTGCATAAAGCCATAACAAAGCAAAACATACAAGAGGTGAAATCATGGAGCAAGAAAACCAAACGTTTGAAGATAAATGGAATAATTTGACGATTGCCGATAACTTCATTTTCTCGGCTGTAATGCAAGACGCTGAAATCTGTAAAAAAGTAATCGAACTGCTCTTAGGCTTTCAAATAGGAGCAATCAAAAATCAAGAAATCGAAAAAACCATCGCCATCACAAGAAATGCAAGAGGTGTCAGACTCGACGTTTATGTCAAGGATGAAGATAAGGTATATAATATCGAAATGCAAGTGGCAGACAAAAAGAATTTGCCAAAACGTAGTCGTTACTATCAAGGCATGATTGACTTAAATACAATCCAACGTGGCGGATTATTCAACCAACTCAAAGAAAGTTATGTTATTTTCATATGTACTTTTGATCCTTTTGGAAAAGATTTGCCAATTTATACATTTGAAAATTTGTGCAAGGAAGAAAACGGACTCCCTCTCAATGATGGGACGTATAAATTGTTTTTCAATGCCACAAAATATGATGCGATTACTTCGGAGGATTTGAAACATTTTATGTCGTATGTGAATGGCAGTTATCAAGAATCGAATCCATTTACAAAACAACTCAATGAAAAAGTAACCGAAATTAAAACGAGCGACAAATGGAGAGTGGAATTTATGACGTTGGATTTATTATTGAAAGAAACTGAAGCGAGAGTTGCAAAGGAAGCTGAGGCAAGAGGCGAGGCAAGAGG